>JAFVTX010000029.1 GCA_017503015.1 Fibrobacter sp.
CGCACAATTTAGAAAATAGGATGGAAAAGAAAGACTCTTAAAAAAGCGATAGCTATATTTTGCCCATGATTTGCAACCACATTCTCGGAACCACTCATCACGGCAGCTACAAGAAGGTTATCGACGTTCTCTTTGAACGGCATGAGCTCAAAGAACATTCTATCCGGAGAATCGCCCGCGACGGGGTGGAACTAGAAATCGAAGTAACCGAGGATTTACAAGAAGGCGACATTCTCGTTGAAACGGAAAGCTACGTTTATGCCGTGAAAATACACGTGCCCAAGCCGCCCAAAGAAAACGCCGACCCCGAAATGCGGGTCAAGCATTACTTGTAGATTTTAGGGGTTAGGTTATAGGTATTAGGGGTCAATGCCTAAAGCTAAAAGTCCCGCCGTTTAGGCAGGACTTTTTTTTACTGCTTAAAAGGTTTTTACTTCAGCACGGCGTTCTTGCCGCTCACCGAGCCATTGTGCTCGATAGACACCATATAGCGACCGCTAGGAACCTTTTCGCCATTCCAGGAGACGCTGTTAAAACCAGGCTGGGCATTTTCGGCCACCACGGTGGCCACCACAGCGCCATCGGTATTCATCACCGTAACGGTTGCAGTACCCGCAGACTTCAGGTTAAAGCTGATAGCATTGCGAGAGAAACCCTTCAGCTTGGCAGACCCGGACTTGGCCACATTGGGGTTTGTGGGCCTCGGGGCAAAACCTTCTGCCTTGTCCACATAGATGCCGTTCACATCTTGGGCACTAACGGTTCCCTCTTTCATCAAGGAACCTCGCTTCAGAACAGCCACAAACTGCTTGTCGCCGCTATTGGCGCTAGCATAATTTTCCAGTTCGGCAGCATCAAATTCTTTTTTGTTGTACCAAGATTCCACCTGGGCACTTTCAAATTCCTTCACCGTAATCTGGGCGCGGCGAAGCGTTGCCCTCAAAGTGTCTCCAGAATTAACGAAGGTGATTTCCACAGGCTTGTTGACCTGACCACGAAGCATGGACTTAGATTCTTCGATATCCAGTCCCTTAAGACTGACTCCATCTACAGCCACGATATCGTCACCAGCCTGGATACCCGTCTCTGCGGCAGGTGTTCCCGGAATGACCTCTACCACATGGACTCCCTGAGGAATCTGGTAGATGGTAATACCCACACCGCCGAACTGTTCATCGGCCAAAACCGGAGCCGCAAGGAGCGATGCAGCAAGAGAAACCTTAATTAAACGATTCATGAAATTCTCCTTATATTATCCAAATCTCAATATACAATATTTTTCCGTAATTTCAAAATGAACAAAGCCCCAAAAAGGCATTTTATTTCCAAAAATCAGTCAAATGGACGAATTTCTTCGGATTCTGCGTTCGATTCCGTGTCCGATTCCGCATCTTCTTCATCCTCCTCTTCGTCCTCGTAGTCCTCCATGGTCTTATCACCAGGCACAATGACCAGACCAAGAGTTACAGGCTCCCCCTTCAAGTTCAAGTAAGCCTCCAAATACAAACTTGTAGATAGACGGAGCAGACGAAGGTCCAGCATAGTCCCCCCCTTGTGGATGCTCTTGGGGTTCAAGTTAAAAAACAGGAATTTCTTGTTGATGTACTCAAAACGGTCGCTATCATAGTTGATTTGCCATTCGGAATCCCCGTCGTTTTCTTGACGGTAGGTGCAGCGGTCATTGTCCAAATCACACTCAAAGCTTGCACTTTCTTGATAACGTTTGTTCCACTCGCGGCTAAAGGCACAGCTCTGCACTCGACCAGCACCATTACGATTCTTGTTCAGCTGATCGTTTATCACCACATAATCCATTTTCTGGTTCTTTACCTGGTTATAGACGTTCATCAAAATGATGTAGGCTTCAATATCCTTGGGGCACTTGCCCGACAGTTCCACGTCTTCGTGAGCTTTCAAGAGCGTCTGCTGCAGGTCTATGTCTATAGCGTCAGGAATTTCGCTTTTCTTGATTTTATCAAGGACTTCTTTGGGCGGCACCACCACCACCTTGTCGCCTTTCTTGATGGCATAGCCCAACTGGTCGCGGACATAGTCCAAGCACTGCTGTACGTGGATATGGACCGTATTGGAACCGCCCGATACAAAGTCCACACCGATGCGCACATTCCACTCGCCGGCGCTGTTTCCTGAATTTTTGTCTATTTCACAGAAAGGCTCTTCACGGATACCGTCAATGAATATGATTTTTGCGTTGAGTTTAGTCACCAGAGAGGCTTCGTTATCCAGGGCGCCACCCAAGCTCCAAAAATTGGGATTCTGCCGTAACACCTCGGCAAAAGCTTTGTCGCCATCTAAAGCCGGCAACAAGGAATCGTTGCGGGCATTTTTTTCTTGCAGCAGGGCAGAATATTCCGTGGTTACAGCCATGTTGTGAAAGCCATTACGTGCCGCAGGAGCGGGAGCAGACCAAGCAGACGAAACCAAAATAAAGAACGCAATTAAGAACAAGAGGGAAAATTTCATACAAGAACAATATAAAAAGATGTTTGGGTGTTAAATCCGAATCAAATCCAGTATGTGCGAGATATGATAATCAACCCAAACAGGAACATTCGATTCAGGATTCACGTAAACAGTAGTCCAACCACGCCTGTGGGCCGGTTCCAAGTTGCGAAGGGAATCTTCTAACAAAATAATATCATGGGAATCTTTAGGCATCAAACGCCCCATTGACGGAAGCTTTTCAGAAAGCCACTGTTCCATCTTTTGGTAAGCAATATCGTGGGGTTTACCTACCCACCCCAACTGCTTAAGATCAAAGACTCCTTCTATAGCAGAGTCTATCCCCATGTGGGCCATACCTGCCTCACTCCAGTCGTGACGACCGTTAGTAAAAACGAACCGTGAACCTTTCAGACTCTGAAGCATGGCCAACTTCTCAGGAGCTTTTTTAGGATAAATCAAGTATTCCGGTTCGTGGATAAAGTCAAAAAACTCGTCAGGATCTACCTTGTTCATGGCCATAAGACCCGCAAGGGTTGTACCGAAACGCTCCAAATAGTCCGTACGAATCTTGTGGGCCGACTCAAAATCGCCACCAACCGTTTTTTGCACAAAAAGCGAGATGCGATGGTCCAGGGAATTGATGACACAACGTTCTTCATCACCATACAAGGTGAGGTCATAATCGAACAGCCAAATTTTATCGGATGTGTTTTGGAGCATCAAAACAAGTCTCTATATTTCGTCACTATCCGAAGTCAGCCTCGTGCGTTCTTCGTACAGGTCTGCTGCAATGTGGCTGAAGGCTTCCACTACCTTGGGGTCAAAGTGCTTGCCAGCCCCTTCGGTGATGATAGCCATGGCCTTTTCGAAAGTGAAGGGTTTCTTGTACACGCGCTCCGCCACCAGGGCGTCAAACACGTCAGCCACGGCCATGATGCGGGCAGAAAGCGGAATCTCATCACCCTTGATATGGTTCGGGTAACCCGTTCCGTCCCACTTCTCGTGATGGTAATGGGCCATCTCGATAGCCTCTCTCAGGTACTCCGCTTCCATGGAATCACCCGTGTTAGCCACAATCTTCTGGAGGATTTTCCAACCTTCGGTGGTGTGGGACTTCATGATTTCAAATTCTTCGTCGGTCAGTTTACCAGGCTTGTTCAGAATCAAATCCGAAATGGCAATCTTGCCGATATCGTGGAGAGGCGCAGAGCGCTTGAACCTGGCAATGCTTTCGTCAGTGAGTTCATCCGCATAAAAGCCTTCTTTCTTCAACTGGCGGGCAATAGCTTCCACGTAGGCGGCAGTCTTCTTGATGTGGTTTCCTGTACCTTCGTCACGGGCTTCCACCAGTTCCGCAAAGTTCACGACGATTTCATCCTGCATGCGGGTAATACGTTCATTCTGTGCCTTTATCTGGATGATATAGGCAAGAAAATCTTCGGCCATGGTAGAGAACGCATTGTAGAGGTTCTGGATTTCGTCATCGGATCGAATATCTATGGCCTTCACACGTCGCAAACTAATCTGGCGGCCTACATCGGAATTATGGGCAAAGGACATAGCTTCCTTGGACATCCGATTGATGGGAATCACTATGCCTCGTTTCATGGCTTCGGCGATCAGGCACATGATAACGAGAGAAACTCCAAAGAACAAGGACAATTCCTTGATAAGGAAGGATATTTCGTCCATCAAAATGGACTCCATGGTGATGTCCGCAGCCACATAGGCTACAGTCGTGCCACTAGAATCCTTCAGGGGCTTATAAACCGTCAACAACCATCCGTAAGAATCATCAGATACCACCGGTCCAATGGAATCACCTTTAAGAAGCGCCGGTAAATACTCTTCAAAGCTCGGGTCAAAGGGCACCACATCCCCCACCTGACTGGGCTCTTCGCCATCGGTCGACATCAGGTCAAATACCACATGGCAGCCATCCTGGGCTATATGGTAAACATACAGGTAATTTGCCGTAGGGAACCCCTCCCTGATGGCATACAGTTCCTTTTCTGTTTCCTCGTAGCCTTCCGCTTCGCGGCCTTCTTGCAGATACATCATCAGACGGTTGCCGTCCAACACAATGGCAGCAGCGTCTGTAAGACCGTAGGCAATGGAGGTGTACTTGGCAACAGCCTTTTCCTGGTAAAGGAAATAACCGATGTTTGCAACGAAGACTGCCAGAAGTAATTCCGAAACAATTACGACCAGCATCACCTTCCCGAGCAGGGAATACCTTACCGCCATTCCGGTATTCTTGTCATTCACATTCCGCTGAAAAACATGATTCAGGTAATTCTTGACTCTGCGAGAAATGAAGTGGAATACAACAATGGCAATAACAACCGTCACGGACTTGTCAAAAAGGTCCACCACCACGTCGGCCATCAGCTGCGAATAGAAAACACTGGTGCCTAAAATTTCGTGAAGGTATTGGGCAAACGGAGCAGACACTCCCGTTCCAAAATTCTGACGGTGAAGGTAATAAGTGAATACAGAACCAAGGCCTCCCCCCAGAAGAGCGTAGCAGAATATGACCACAAACAACTTGGGAATACTGGAGAAGAACTTCTTGTTGTAAAAGAATACTGTTGCAAGACCTATGAAAATGCTTATGACTCCATAGAACATGGAGAATGAACCCGACAAGCTCTTCACCAAATTCGTGGTAAAGCCAACTAGCACTGCAGGGAAAACACCCCCCAGCATAGCGACGAGTATGGTACCGATACAATCAAGGAAAAGAGGCAAACCAAAGACGCCCACAAGCTTGTTGGGCACGATATTCAGGAGTATTCCAAGAACGATGAGAAGGACTCCGCTCCCCACACCGATCCATTTCTTTTTTCGTTTGTCCTGCATCGTGGTAAAATTTAAAATAAATACCGAATTATTGAACATTTCGCCCAAAAGTACACGGATTTTACTAGCTTTCCTTGCCATTTGTTTACAAAAGTTTACAAAACGAAAGCAGAAGTCTATTCAGCTGGAAATCTTTCGCATAACTCATTGATGCTCAACGACTTACGCGCGCCTTTTGAAAAAAAGAATCCAACAAAAAGCACCCCCTTTTCTATAATTCTAGCTAGTTGAAGAATCGAACTTCGACATTCCTTAGGCCCGCCGTAATCACGACGGCGATTGTGGGTGCATTGGCTCTTTGCACCTGGTTGTCGGACTATTTGCTGGACGTGATCCTGTCTAGCCCTCACAGCTTCGGATCCCTAGAAATCTCGCCCCACGGACACCGCCAAGACGGTTATCTGACCCACCATTGGGACTCCATCGCCATCAAAAACGGCGAAAACACCTTTATCCTGAGGAACACGGACCTGGACATCACCCTGTTCCAGGAGAACCGAAACATCCAGCTGCAGGCCAGCGAAGTCAACGTCAGCATTTCTTCTGCAGGACCACCCAAGGAAAAGAATGTCGAAACAGACAGCTCGCCGCCATCCCTACCGGAACAGGTAAAATTCTACGTGCCGGTGAATATCGGCGTCGGAAAACTTACTGTAGAAATAGACTCCAGCAAACACTGGGAGGCCAAAGACATTTCTCTAAAGAGCGAGGGCTCCACCAAGGCCCGGTTTAGCGCTGATAGCATCAAGGGCGATTTCGTGAAACACCCGGCCAAGGTCGGCGTGTCCCTGGATTTCCAGTCCGACCAAATCAAAATGAAAGGTAAGGTGGTTGCCGGCCCCGATTCCATCGCCGTTGACGCCACCACCTCCAAGAAAAATCTTGCGGCCGTTTCTACGACGACCTCTTTAGACGTCAAGAAGGTAGAGGACTGGCTACCCGTCAAGATTCCCAAGGGTGCCCCCACCATCGGCAAGCTCCACGTGCAGACCAAAGCGAGCCTACATCCGAAGACGGGCAAACCCAACTACGACGTTACCATCAAGACCCGCATCGGTGAATTCTGGCCACTGATGCCGCTAAACGCCACTATACGCGTCAAGGGCGATCAGAAGCGATTCCATTCCGACGTTTTATTAAAAAATGACGAGGGCGGAACCATACATCTTACTGCCGATATGGACACGAAACTCAACGGAACCGCTTCGGGAAAAGTGGAAAAGATGAGCGCCCTGTTCGGTCCACAGATGATGCCTCTGGACATGACCATCCATTCCGCAGAAAAGAAGGGCAACAAGATAACGGCAAAAGTAGAGACCCGACAAGGCTCCGTGGTCGAAGCAAATATCGATCTAGACAGCGATATCCCTGTCACCTACACAGGCGACATGTCACCGCTTGAACCATGGGCTCTAGACTGGACCAAGGGAGAACTCGTCCTCAAGGACAGGTTTAAAGTTTACGGCACTGTTTTCGACGGAAAGACCCGAATATTCGTCAAAATTCCGAACGTGGAATACGCCTACCAGATGAAGGCGGATTCCTTACAGACGGTGCTGCTCATTGACAAGCACGGTATCGATTTTTCGAATGGAATCATCTATACGCCCAAAGAAACTTTTGACTTCACGGGCGATGTGGTCTGGGATGAACCTGCTCCCCACACCTCCTGGAACGTGACCCAACGGCATGGCGGGAGCGCCAGGGCGTACGTGACTATCATGGATTCCATCACTATTGACGTCTCTGCCGACCAGGTAGAGATATCCACCATACCTTTTGCCAAGACGAAACTGAACGAAAAATTGAACGGCAAGGTGACCGGCAGGTGGACACAGAACTTCGATACCAACGTAGGAAAAGCCGATGTCAGCATGGACGGGTACTTTGACCCCTACAACCTGAAGGGGAGCGTTTCTGCAAGACAGAACGGCGACACCATCTTTATTGACAAGGCAGAGGCCATACAAAGCCAGAACAAAGTTCAGGGCGAAGCCATATTCATCTTGCCCAACGATTCCAACCCAGATTTCAAGCCTACGGGAGTCCTACCCATACAGGTTGTACATGCCTGGGCTGCATCTGAAAAATTCAACATTCCGCTACTGCTGGACCCAATCAACGACACCACATTCACCTCGGGCTTTATCAATGGTGACATCGCCTACGAAGAAAAAGTTGGATTGCAGGGAAATATCGAATTCACCGACATCGAGTTCAGCAAAATTCCGCCATATCTTTTCAATATCAAAAAAATGAACCTCTTTGCCGAAGGCAGCAAGGTAGAACTGAACGCCTACTTAGGAATCGGGGGTGGCGGCTGGACCGGCACTACACAGGTTACCCTGGACAACGTGTTCAACGACAAACGACACCTGAGCCTTTCTCATAGTACCGACAACGGAGGAAACCTATGGGCCGAAGGATTCATCGACACCGCCTTGGTATTCACGGGAAACGTAAACATGAACGGTTCGTGGTTTATTCCAGGCACCGTCAGCGAAATCAAGAAAACTGATCTGCAGATTGCCCTCACCGCAAATATCCGGGAAGGCTTAAACGGCATCACCGCCGACCTTCAAACAGATTCCACTTATTATCAGCCACCCAAGCTGAACTATATGTTCCCGCTACGTGCAAGAGGACACCTAGAAAAGGGAATTCTTGACATCACTGAAGCTTCTACTCAAAACGACAGCGCCGAAACCATTTCGGGAACATTGCAATTTGACCTAAACAAGATGCAGCTGCAAGGTATCGACCTGCAGTCAGAAAAATACACCATCCACACAAAGCACCATACGCTACTTCTTGAAAACATTTCCAGTCACATGGAAGACAACAATGACGCTCTCGTCATTTCTACAGAGCTGGCTTCCATCCAATACCTTTTCAACCATGAATCATACGGCGATGCAGAAGTTCTAGGACAAGGCGATATCAAATTCGTCATACCCCATTCCATAGACGGCCTCATCCGGAACAAGAGTATCGAAGGTAACATCTCTATTGACAAAGCCGTTTACAAGAAAGATTTGGAAATTGAAGTAACGCCTAATTCCCTAGACAAGATTTTAGCCATGTTCAATAACGCCATAGCAAGACTGCGAAAGACGGAAAACAAAGAGGCAAAGATTTCTGCAGCCAGTCCCATCAACCTATCTGTACATGTGATGGACACGCAAAAGGATTCCATTGAAATTCTTTCACCCTTCGCCGCATTCCCCTTTACCTTTGACATTTGGGTTTTGGGCAACACCAACAGGCCGCTACTTCGCGGCGATTTCACCAACGCCAACGCAGGATTCATTGGCGTCAAGGATGTCTATAACTTCGACTTGAACTATTTCCGAATCAGCTGGGCCGATGTACCCTGGCAAAAAGGCGTCATCGATGTTTCCAGTTCACAAGAACTGCCATACTGTACTGAAACAGACGACAACCAAAACGAAACATGCCCTGTCAATCTGGACATCCAAGGTACTCTAACCAATCCGATTGCCACGCCTAATTCAAACTGCGGCCGAGAGTCCAGCGCTGCCGCAATTTACTACAATATATTCCTGGGCTGTATTGCAGATGATACCGATGAAAATACGGACTGGAACAAACTTGCAGGAAAGGCTATTGGAAAATTCCTTTCATCTACCGCCAACAGGACTCTTGGCGGTGAATACATCGGCGATATTGACATGAAGGTGATGCTCTTCAACAGCAACACGACCAATGAAAGGGATTCAAGCTACTTCAAAGTTCCCGTTTCTCTTGACCGATGGGTCAAGGACCTAAGCTTGATCTTCGGATATACACAAGACCAGAGCGAAAACCCCACATACGATCAGGCACTGCAATTCGGCGTAAACTACACCCTCCCTGTATTCCGCGAAAAGGAATATTCTCACAAGAATCACATCAACCCCACCCTATCTTTAAGCGGTCTGCTGGTATCGAAGCAGTACTTGACCAATACCGGTACCGAAGGCAACGAGAACCGTATTGAAAAGAATGTGGGTATCAACTACACCTACAGGTTCTGGAATCCTTGTCTTTTGGGCGTTGGACACTGTGAGTCCTACGAACCGCCTGTTGAAAAAGATTTCGAAAAAGAAAAATCCAAAACAGGGGCAAAGCCATGAAAAAGATTCTAGCGATTCTCTTTGCCCTTGCATGCACAATTTGGGCCGACGAAGGAGATAAACACCCCTGGTACATGAACTTTGACGGAAACCAGGTGTTCTCCAGCTACCAGCTTGAGGAGCAGTTAGATATTCCAGAAGAATTCGGGAAGCTGGACACAACAAAACAAGATTTCATGATGAGGCTTTCCCTCGAAAACGTTCGAGCCCTGTACTACTCCAAAGGTTACTTCAGCCTAGATATCAAGATGGATATCAAGCGCGAATACCTAGCCGCAGACAGCATTCAAAGCGGATACCTCTTCACTTTAGACGAAGGAGTGCGTTACCGGTTCGCAGGGACTCTTCTAAAAATGCCACAGATCGATAGCGTTGAAATAGATACGTCTTCACTAAAAACCTCTCACGACAGAGTATTTGAAGACAACGATATTTCAGAGGACCTGCAATATATACAAACGGCTTTCCGCAAGGCAGGATACCTACATGTCTATCTGGACCACCTAGAAAAAATCGATACGGTCGCAAAGAAAATCTATGTAGAAATAACCGTTCAGCCCGGTGCAAAGGTAATTATGGGAAACATCATGAGTTCCGCCAAGAGAGTCGCCGACCGTGGCGAAAGAAACGCTCCTCAAGAAGAAGGACTCACCGACACCGCGTGGCTATCTTCCCTATGGAAAATCCCCCAAGGCGAAACCATCGACGGTAAACAATACAACACATTCAAAAACAAGCTTTTTTCAACACAGATGTTCACCCAGATAAAAATGAATGACTCCTTGCGTGAAGACGGCCTTTCTGACGTACACTTAGACGTAACAGAACGTGTACCCGGCGAAGCCCGTTACGGATTCTTCTACGAAGAAATCTACGGATTTGGCGCCCAGGCCTACGCCAAACACAAGAACTTCATTGGACACTTCCATGAATTTTCCACTGGCGGGCAAATTGCACAGCACAAGCAGGAATTTTCCGTTGGTTACGCAAATCCCCTCCTGTTCGGAACATCTTTCTCGTTTATCCCTACCGCCATCCGTTTCGACGACCGCCTTAGTTTCAACCACGAAAAAATCAACCCGCCCGCCTACCCGGACAGTATTGAAGAACGTTACGAAGTTATCAACCGCGCGGACCTGACATTCGGCATTACCAACCATATCCGTTTCCGTGGGACTATCGATTCCCGTTATGTAAAAAGAAACGAAGACCAGCTGCTAAAGCAAAAGCAGGAAATCGCCCTGACCTTTGACTTTACCGATGACTATTTTAATCCCACCAAGGGAATACGCCTAGCGCCTACGTTCGGTATGGGTCTCAACCTAACTGCTTCCCTTGACAATCCCACCATGATCGGCAATCCCTATACCTATTCCGAAGGTACTGTTAATCTGTACCATCCCTTGTTCTGGACATTCTATGGAGCGGTAAGCGGAAGCGTGGGCAAGTTCTTTGATTCTGCCCTAGAAGACGATGCCCGCGTATTCTACCAGGGAGGATCTCGTTCTGTTCGTGGCTACCGGTTCAGGAGCATCTATGCTAGTTACACCGACACGGTTACCGCAAAAGATGGAACGCAGAAAGAGCGTATCAACACCGGTCTCACACCATTCTACTACCGTTTCAATCAGGAGCTCCGCTGGAAAATTCCAATCAAGAGCTGGAGTCGCTGGCAAATCGTGCAATTCTTCGACTGGGCAAAAGTCATGGACGAAGAAAGCAGTCTCTATATCGAAGAATCCGATGCCAGTTTCGGCCTTGGAATTCGCTACCACTGGCAGTTCCTGACATTCCGCCTGGATTACGCCATCAACAAGAAGATGAAGAACCTGGGGCAGTGGGAAAATTTCGCCTGGAGCCGGTTCGCTTTCGACCTATCTCAGGCGTTCTAAAAGCGTTATCGGGTAACCGTTTCTCGATATATATCAGCAAGGGAAATACCGCGTGTTCTCAAAGAGCCTACAGGAATTCCAGCCGACAAAAGTGCTTTATGCACAGCACTTTTTTCTACCTCGGTCGAGACTTCAATTTCAAAACGTCTTGCCTTATCGGCCACCATCTGAATTTCTTTCTGCAGGTTTCCTGAACGCAAAACGACGCCCTTGTCAATAATGGCGAAATCAGTAGCTTCCGATTCCATTTCTGCCAAAATATGAGAACACACTATCGCCGTGCCGCCCATAGCCTTGCGCCATTCTCCAATATAGTTCCACACCCGCTCCCGAGATTCAGGATCCAGATTGGCAACTGGCTCATCAAGAGCCAAAATCTTGGGCCTATGCACAAGGGCACGAACAATCTGCAATTTCTGCCTATTTCCAAGTGATAGCTGAGACAATTTCATATCCATTGCAGGACCATTTAGTTTAACCAAAATATCCTTGCTGCGATCCAACGCCTCAGATCGTCCAATTCCATAGAAACCCGCAAAATAGCACAAATATTCCGCTACGGTCAGTCGGAGGTAAACCCCCGGATTTTCCAGAAGGACGCCAAGCTTGTTCGAATCCAAGAAGCCCTTTTCGTTTTGGTAAGCAGGTGCTATTTTCAGTGTTCCCGTATAATGCGGCAGCCTTCCGCACAATAGTCTCATCAGCGTTGTCTTGCCTGCACCATTAGGCCCAAGAAGAGCAAAGAAAGAACCCTCCTCTATTTCCAAGGACAGGTCCTTTAATGCAAAGTTCTCGGACTTCGGATACTTAAAGCTCAAGTCCTTTATAGAAACAAGACTAGGCATCAATCATCCTCAACAGGAAATAGTTCTTCGCGACGAAATACCTTTTCCGGATTAACCAGGCGGTTGAGCGCCTCGGTAAGCAAGTCCTGGGTGTGGCGCGGAACCGGCTTTTTTCCGAGCCTGGCCTTTTGCACCATCTTGTGGTTCAAGTTTCCGGGCAACTGTTCCACCACATCGTGATTGGTCCAGTTTCCGGCCGAAAGAATCTCGTCAACCTTCGTCATGCCTATAAATTAGAAAAAGCCCTGGGATAAACCCAGGGCTTTTCAAAGATTCAGTAGAAGACCTTATTCAGTGAAGGTGGCCACGCACTTGGTTCCATCGTCATCCGGCGTCACGTAGTGCATTTCGATACGGCGGTTCTCTTCACGACCGTCAGCCGTCTTGTTGTCAGCCACAGGAGCGGTATCACCGCAACCCACAGCCTTAATGCGGTTCTTCTTCACACCGGACTTGATGAGGAGGTTCATCACCGCCTTGGCACGGTCAAGAGACAGCTTCTGGTTCTTGGCGGACTTACCCACATTATCAGTATGACCCTGAATAACGATGTTCAGATCCTTGTAGCGGTCTTCGGTAGTGAGCTTCTTAGCCACGCCCTTCAGCACCGTCTTGGCGTTGGATTCGAGAGTAGCCTTACCGCTCTTGAAGGTCACACCAGTGAGCTTTTCAGGAGCCTGAACAGGGCAGCCATGGCCGTCGGCACCCGGTTCATCCGGGCAACGGTCAATACCCTTACAGACATTTTCGAACTGCTTCTGGAGTTTCTTCGTTGCAACCCATTCAGAGCAGGCGCCATCGCCATCCGGGTCAGGATCGTCATCGAACGGGCAACCCTTGTTCCAAGCGGGGCCGTTTTCGGTGGGGCAGCGGTCCGGAGTCTTGGTGGGGCAAATATCCTTGAACTGATCATGCATGGACTTTTCGAAGACCCAAGAAGAGCAGAGGGAGTCACCGTCGACGTCCGGATTTTCCATGGGGCAACCCTTCGCCCATTCCGGACCGGATTCTGTCGGGCACTGGTCGATACCCTTACAGATGTCGTCGAACTGATCCAGCATCTTCTTCTCGGATACCCAGGCGTCGCAGAGTCCGTCGCCGTCGGTGTCGGGTTCACCCAGCGGGCAACCTTCGTTATTTGCCGGACCAGACTCGGTCGGGCACTTGTCGATACCCTTACAAGACTTTTCGATAAACCACTTCTTGGCGATTTCCTGGTCTTCGGCAGCCTTTTCGAAGTAGTAACCCATCTTCTTTTCGGTCACCCAAGCATCGCAAAGACCGTCACCGTCCACGTCGGGATCATCCCACGGACATCCCTTGTTGGCCTTAGTACCAGCTTCACCCGGGCACATGTCATAGCCCGCGCAAACATTGCTAAAGCTGCTTGCAACACCTTCATCGATGACCCACGGAGAGCACATACCGTCACCATCCGGGTCAGGCTGCTTGGTCTTACAACCATTAAACTCTACCGGACCAGGCTGTGCCGGGCATTCATCGATACCATCGCAGATGTCCTTGAATTTCTTGGTCAGCTTCTTCTGGGAAACCCACGGGTCACAAACGCCGTCCTTATCCGGGTCGGGATCATCCAGTTCGCAACCATCTTCGCCTTCACCCGGTTCGTTGGGGCACTCATCGACACCTTCGCAAATATCGGAGAATTCATCTTCAAAACCCTTCTCAGCCACCCAAGAATCGCAAACACCGTCTTCGTCGGAGTCCGGGTTACCCAACGGGCACCCCTGGTTCAAGCGATGGCCCTTATCGTCAGGGCATTTGTCTTCGTTGTCAGTCACACCGTCTCCGTCACGATCTTGCGGAAGCAAGAATCCACTCCAGGTGAGACCTCCGTAGACAGTATATTCAGGATTTACACGGCCAGCAGAAAGTTGGACACCTTCAGGTCGGTCTTCAGATTTCCAAGTCTTCAGGCCCGTCAACTTCTTGTCGCCACCCAAATAGTAGGAGGCACCAACATGGATATCCAAGCCCACCGGAGTATGAAACACCAGAGCACCGGTCAACTGCTGCAATTCGAGATTTTCTTCGACACCAGTATAAACGAACTTATCTAGCTCAATATCCATGTAGTACTCAGCAAAAACGGATAGGAAATCCACGAAATAGTATTCAGCAGCAGCACTAACAAAGGGAACATTCATAAAGACGTCTCCTTCACTGCTAGTATAGCGATAACCTCCGTTCACATGAATCAAAAACGGAATGCCATCACCACCATCCAACTTGCTAAAGTCCGCCGTTGCAGCAAGACCGAACTTCATGGTCGTAGAATTGGACCCAAAAGCTTGACCTTCACCTGTTTCCTTGTTGATATATTCCAGTTCACGAACCCAAAGGCCCTGCTTGTTCTGATCAGCTGTGGGGAACGCCGCACTAAAGAACACGGCCACGTCCATGGGTTGGTCTTCGGGCAGCGGGAAACGAATCTTCAAATCTCCCTTCACATTGCCAAGACCGCCTGTTGTACGGCCATCATCATTCACGATATTTCCATTCTGGTCAACCGTCGGGAGATTGAAAGAATCATAGTAAACGGGAATAGCCACACCTACATCAAAATAATGCCAAATACCAAGAGCAAAACCCACGTTGGCGCTCAATGCAGCAAATTTGGAAACTTCGCCCCAACCAACCGCACCTCTAGCCCCATTCAAGTTGTTATAGCCATCGGCATAGTCCATAAGGGCAAAAAACGCCAGCTTGGAGTGTCCAAGGGACTGACCGGACTGGGTCTTGTTTACACCGACAAAGCCTTCCTTGTTCAATGTCTGTGGATGGGCCGCATAGGCGCCAACAGCCAGCGCCAAGGCCAATCCCGCAATTACTCGTTTCATAGAGTCTCCTTAATGAGGGTATTTCCCAATACTTTCGCCAAAATATAGCTTTTACAGCCCTATATTCCATATTGGAATATGTAAAATGAGATAAATAGCACACATTTCATCCGCTTTTTTCGCTTTGTTTACGAAAAATTACAGTATTTCCCCGTTTTTTTTTACAGGAATTTCTCGAAAATATCCGGATACATACGACACAGGCTGGTAAGCCCGCACCTGCTGATGATGAGGTGGTCTATAACGGGTATCTGGACAATCTTTCCGGCAGAACATATCATCCTCGTCAATTGCAAATCCTCTTCACTCGGTTCTGAACTTCCTGAAGGGTGGTTGTGGACCAAAATCACCGACACAGCCCTGTCCTCTATGGCATGGACAAATGTTTCACGCGGGTGCACCAGAGTCTGGTTTACAAGACCGGTAGTCAGTTCATGAATGTTGATGACCACATTGGATGAATTCAAGGTTACCAGGACCATGTGCTCCTGATTTTCGTACTTGAGATAAGAAAGCCTCGGTTCCAGATCTTCGGGGGTAATGACATTGATAGCGCGGGCCCCCAACATATAGCGGGATGAAAGTTCAAGACAAGCAAGGACTTTCGAAGCTTTCGCTCGACCAAGACCACGAACCTTCAAAAGTTCCTTCATTGTCGGAAACTCGTTTACCGTCGACAGGTAGTCCGAAAGGTTTCGGGACAGTTGGAACACATCGCAATTGGAGCATCCACTACCAAGTACCAGGGCCAAAAGTTCCTCATTGTTCAGGGCGCCCACGCCCTTTTGTTGCATTTTTTCCCTGGGTAAAAGATTTTGTTCGCTCATGATTCCTCCTTGAAAAAAAGAGCGCCTACGTAATAGACGCTTTTTTCAGGAGAAATATGCCAAGCGAATAAAAATTTTACATTGGATGCTTGAAAACCACGCCGATTAGCTAACGAGACACCTGTTCCCACAAATTGCGAGACGTCACGCCGTAATGCTCCTTGAGGGACTTGTCCACATCACCGTGATAAAAATCCCGGATGCAAGTTTTGAACTTGAGAAACTGCTCTCTGGATGCCAACCCAGACTCAGCACGGAACATCTTCTTGACCATTTCCAAAGAATACCAATAAAGTTTCAACGCTTCGTCGGTCCTGGACTCCCCTACGAAAGGCGCTACAAGGGCATCCAAGGAAGGTGGCGAACCCGAAGGGCGATTCTTGTCGTTTCGGCTTCCGTCTACAAGTTGGGCAATGCCCTCATTCAACCACAGAGGGACTTTGGCCCTAGTCATGGCACGGACAAAGGCATGAGTCAGTTCATGAAAAATCACGGGGCGGTAAAGTTCGCGGTACTGCATCATTCCAACGGGAATACGGAGCTTACCGTCGAAAATGGCCCCAACCCACTCTGGCCTTGGCCCTATTCCCTGATATTCAGAAGATTGGTACAAGACTACATGCATCTTGTTTTCTGGGCGGAAATCAAAAAGATGACACAGGGAGTCGTAGGCCACCTCTAAAACGGACAAAGCCTCCAACACATCATTCCTATTCGGGCGACCCTCGAATTCTACACGAAAATGCATGGATCGGGCAATGCCCAAATCTTCCATCTCCTTGAGAAGTGATTTCGATTTCTTTTCTAGGAATTCCAGGTCTTCGTTTCTGTAATTCAAGGTTCCAATATAAGCTATGCAATCCTCGTAGCGTTCCTGCTCATAGAGAGTGCCCGCTAAGTGAAGTTGCAAGTTTTTATCGTCAGGAGTTTTTTCTAAAAGGGCGCGGACAGCCTTTTCTGAACATTTCCAGTCCGCCGCCTCCTGACACTCATTAAATTCATCCACAAGGCGATTCGCCTCTTCTATGGCACGATTCTTTTTTGACACATCCATGTAGGTGTGTACACCATAACCCAGGGCAACAATAGCGGCGACGATAGCGAAAAGCGTTCGAAAAGGAGGTGGACTTTGAGTCATAGCCAAAAGATAGCAAGTGGATTATTCTAGATTTAGCCCCGAAAACAGAAGAACGGTGCATTTTTTGCGCCATAGGAGATTATCATGGGTTTTAAGTGCGGTATCGTAGGCCTCCCCAACGTAGGCAAGTCCACCATCTTTAACGCCATCACCAACGCCGGCGCCGAAGCCGCGAACTACCCCTTCTGCACCATCGAGCCGAACGTGGGCATGGTGAGTGTGCCGGACAGCCGCCTCGACGAACTGGTCAAGGTTTACAACCCGAAATCCATTGTCCCCGCCGTTACAGAATTCGTGGACATCGCTGGTCTCGTGAAAGGGGCTGCCCAAGGAGAAGGCCTAGGCAACCAGTTCCTCACCCACATCCGCGAATGCGAAGCTATTATGGAAGTCATCCGCTGCTTTGACGATGAAAACATCGTGCACGTGAGCGGTTCCGTGGACCCGGTCCGGGATGTAGAAATCATCGAAACCGAACTGATTTTGAAAGACCTGGATTCCGTGGAAAAGCGTCTCGCTACCGAAGCCAAGGGAGCCCGCACAGGCAACGCCGAAGCCAAGGCCCGTCTCGCCGCCTGCGAAAAACTCCGGGACACCTTCCAAGAAGGCAAGGCCGCCCGCACCGTGATGCACGAAAGCGAAGAGATGGAAGGCATCGTGAAGGACCTCGGGCTCCTTACCGCAAAGCCGCTGTTCTACTGCGCGAACGTGAAGGAAGACGACATCCTCACGGGCAACGCCTATGTGGACCAGCTGAAGGATTACGCCGCCAAAAACGGCCACGAAGTCATCGTGATTAGCGGGAAGATCGAAGAAGAACTTTCCGCCATGGAACCTGCGGACAAGGCGGAGTTCTTAAAGGAACTGGGCATGAAGGAATCGGGCCTGGACGCCGTGGTGCGCAAGGGCTACGAAATCCTTGGGCTCCGCACCTTCTTTACTGCCGGCGAAAAGGAATGCCGCGCCTGGACGTTCCATGCAGGCTACAAGGCCCCGCAGTGCGCAGGAGTGATCCACACCGACTTTGAGCGCGGGTTCATCCGTGCAGAAACCCTCAGCTACGCCGACTTCTTGAAGCACGGCAGCTGGAACGCCGCCAAGGAAGCGGGCCTCGTCCGCACCGAAGGTAAGGACTACCTGGTACAGGATGGCGACATCATGTACTTCTTGTTCAATGTGTAGCACCTGCGGTGCAGTTATGAGTTGTGAGTTATGAGTTATGAGTTGTGAGTTGTGAGTTGTGTGTTATGAGTTGTGAGTTGTGAGTTGTGAGGTTCGAGCAAGCACTACACATTAAAAAACTCGCCTTGTGGCGAGTTTTTTTTACTTCGCAGAACGTTTCGCCCGCAGGTCGTCTATAATCGGGCGGGCGATGCAGGCCAGGTTCATGGCTGTTCCGATAAGAATCAAGACGCTTGCGCAGTAAATACCCACTCCCGGATCCACGCGGAGCACATTCATACCGATAGCATTGCAGAGAGCGCCAATCTGGGATAGTACCGCCCATAGCGAAAACATAGAAAGCATACCCAATGCAAGAGAGCCCAGGGAAGCATAATAGCCCAAAGGGGCAAGCAGGGCAAAGACCGCAGCCAAAAACAGCGCCGCCGCAATCCCGAACAAATGAAGCATAGGCTCCATCTTCGGGAAGTTAGGGATAAAGTCCTTGAACCGTTCAATAGACCTAGGATTACCCTCTTCCATCTTCTTGAGCAAGCTCGTTGCCGGTTCCTTGAGTTCGGTACCCAAGTCAAGACCAAGAGCGATTTCGTACATGGAGGGTTCCGCAATAACCTGCTCGGTGCAAGATACATTTGCCAACGGCATCAACAAACCCAAAATGGCCAATAGATAAGGTAAGCCAACCAGCCTCTGGAAAAGCCTAAAATACTTGTTGGGCATTACTTACCTATAACATCCAGGGGATACACGCAACGGAATCCAAGTGTTTCAGACCAATACCTGGGGTCTTCGTCATCCCGGACAGACATATTAAGCATCTTTTCCTTGTCTTTCCAGGAACCGCCCTTGTAAACCCTAGAGGAGCCGAACAGTGCGCCTGTCGGGTTAGAAGATTCCACCCAGAACGAAAGCATAAAGTACTTGTCACGAGTCCATTCGGCAACGTTTCCGGACATATCGTAGATGCCCCAGGCATTGGGCTTCTTGGTAGCCACCTGCTGTGGTCCGTAGGCTTCATCTTCTTTACGCTTGTTGTAGGAATTTTCCCTGTAAATGGCGTAAACAGATGGATCCGGAACAGAATCCAGCACCCAGGGTGATCCTTCGATACTCCCCGCACGGCCTGCAAATTCCCACTGGGCCTCAGTCGGCAGGTCACCCCCGTTCACCTGGCACACCTTGCGGGCATTTTCCCAGTTAATGTTGTGGACCGGCTTTTGCGGGTGGAAGAAGGTTGACTTGTCCTTGACCCGTTCGGCAGAATCAACACGGAGCATAATTTTTTCCATGAGTTCCTGAGTCATTTCGGTCACCATGATAGCGAAGGGCGACATTTCTACCACGTTGCCGTAATAACGGAAGGATCCAGAATCCAGAACCACCAACTTGCCACGGAGGGGGTCATTCACGATCTTTTTCAGCGAAGGTTCCGCCACGCTCGAAGAAGACACAACCACTTCTGAAGAAGACGAGCTCACCACAGCCTCGGACGAAGAAGAAACTTCTTCTACCGCAGGAGGAACGGGCTTCGGGAACAACCAGTCCTGGACTTCCTGCTGTTCAAAAATGTACTGGGGCAGCATAAAGCTTCCCTGGGCTTCAATAATTTGGTCGCCAACTTGGACTTCCAGTTTCACATAGCGGTAATGATGCCTCGTGATGCCGTTGGCACCATAAATCCACACGGGCTTGTTGTTCTGCAGGGATACGATGATTCTGGCGCCCCCTTCTGGGGAGGCAAGCATTGCCGCCAAGGAATCGGAAGCATAGCCCGGAACATGTCCTTTCCAGGTCACGTCATAACGGTTCACCGGCTGGCTAAACTTGAGAATCAGGAAATCTGCCTGAGCCTGAGCCTTAGCCTCAACGGGTGTTGCAGAAGCACTAGAAGCAGGAACGCCAGCAACTGGAGCTGTCGCAGAATCAGCCTTAACCGTAGAGTCCGCAGCTGCCGCAGAAGCAGTGGGAGCCGTAGAAGCTGCAGGTGCGGCAGGAGGTGCCGGATAAACAAGAACCGCACCAGCAGGCTCTGGCAAAGTGGTAACCGTATCGTAGAAGATGGAATCGGGAACCAGGTAGAACCGAGCCGGCAAGGCATGGAGACTATCGAATTTTTGCTTAAAGGCCTGGTCTACGGCAGAAACGCCAGACATTTTCGACTTACGCCACAAGTCCAGGGCCTCCGCATGCACAACGTCGTACCGGATCGAGTAAGCCTGATACGTGGGATCGTTCATCTCCAAACCTACAGAAACAGCCTGTTTCTTGGCCGGGTAAACCTTGGCAAAATCATTTGTGTCCACAGAATTGAGCACGGTGATGAGTTCACCCACATATTTGTCGTAAAGAACTTCCGTATACTCAAGATTCGGGGTGGCGGCAACCTGATCCACCGTCACGGACACCGGGCTTGCCGCAGGAGCCGTTGTCCGAAGTTGAACAAGATTGGGCTTGAAAAGCAGTGTCTTTCCACTCTGGACCATACCG
Organism: Fibrobacter sp.; assembly: GCA_017503015.1. NCBI lineage: Bacteria > Pseudomonadati > Fibrobacterota > Fibrobacteria > Fibrobacterales > Fibrobacteraceae > Fibrobacter > Fibrobacter sp. The sequence continues at coordinate 20,697 of JAFVTX010000029.1, forward strand.
ATATCGGTAAAAGGCATATAGCCGTCAGCCGAGAACACAAAGGCGTAAGGGCCCGGAACTACAGGGGATATCGTCTTGGCCACATTGCGGAGCTTGGTATCAAGGGATGAAATCTTTATAGACTTGATGGAGCTTTCCACCTTGATAACACCCGGGAGCGGGTCTTCGTTCAGCACCTGCCAGCGCCCATTTTTCATAAAAAGCAGCTTGGGCACTCTAGGAGAATAGATGTAGTCCTTGTCGAAGTAGATATACTTTTCGTCCTGGAAGGCCTTGGAATTCTTGGTCGGATAAAAGCGCATCCGGAGGACATCAAAAACGGTGAGCTGGTTCTTCTCCAGGCTAAAGGCATGAAGATTGCCATAAACCGCGGGATTCACCTTGCCCTGAACCCAGTAGTATTCCTTAGGCGACTTCTTGTAGCGCAAAAAGAGGGCATTGTCCTTCAGGGGTAGAGCGGGGGCGATTGTGGTCACAGAACCGGGAATCCTGATTGCCATCTCCGGGAAGGGCTCAAAAAGTTCACCCTCCTTATACTGGTCCATGGACACCCTAAACATCTTGTCGCCATCGGCAAGAGCCAACGCCGGCAACAAAAGCAAAACGGGCAGAATGCGCAACAAATGCATAATCGCTCCTATAAATTCTCCTAAACACCGCCTCCCGGCGGTTATTTCCAAAAAAGATAATTACTTGGGACGATTTACGTCCTCAAAAAGCCGCTCCAACAGCCGAAAAATCAGCTATTTACGCCCATTTTCAGCAAATAACCGCCCTGGCTACCGCCGGTGGGGCCCAATTCCACCTTCCAGTCCGCCATGCGGATAATGTCGGGGTGGTGCTCGATGACAATCAGGGTGTCGCCACGGGCAGACAAACGGCGCAACAGGTTCCAGAGAATCTGGATATCCTTCAGGTGGAGCCCCGTAGTGGGTTCGTCCAGCAGGTACACCATCTCCCCCGCCGATTTCCGGGAAAGTTCCGCCGCAAGTTTCAGCCGCTGGGATTCACCGCCCGAAAGGGTGGTGACCGGCTGGCCGAGCCTCAGGTAGCCGAGGCCCACGTCCCGCAGGCATTCCAGCTTGGGCAAGATTTTCGGCTGGTCCTTGAAGAACTCGCAGGCTTCGTCGATACGCAGGTCCAGAACGTCGGCGATGTTCTTGCCCTTGAAAGTAACCGTAAGGGTTTCCTGGTTGTAACGCTTGCCGCCGCAGACTTCGCAGGTTTCCCAGATGTCCGAAAGGAAATGCATTTCCACCGAGATGGCGCCGCGACCTTCGCAGGCTTCGCAGCGGCCACGGGCCAAGTTGTAACTGAAACGGCCGTAGTCAAAACCCTTCACCTTGGCCTGTGGCAGTTTGGCGAATAGCTTGCGTATGTCGTCAAACACGCCCGTGTAGCTCGCGGGCGTGCTGCGAGGCGTTCCGGAGATTGGGCTCTGGTCCACCAGCAACACCTCGCCGCTCTGCTTCTTGCGACCACGGGCCTGGAACTTCTTTTTGAGAGCCGGGAAAATTTCGTCAACCACCATGGAGCTCTTGCCCGAGCCGGACACGCCACAGACCACGCTAATGGCGCCCTTCGGGAACTTGACGGACAAGATCTTCAGGTTGTTTTTCTTGAGCCCCTTGAACTCGTAGAACTCCGAATCTTCGGTAACGGGGCGAACCGCCATCTGGTTTGTCACGGGAATAGAGCCCGTAAGGTACTTGACGGTCTCGCTCCGGGGGAACTGCTGCAGGGCGTAGGGTTTGGAAAGTTGCTTTGGAGAGCCTTCCGCCACCACCTCACCGCCAAATTCACCAGCAGCAGGACCCATATCGATAATGTGGTCCGCCGCCTGCATCATCTTCATGTCGTGTTCCACCACCACCAGGGTGTTTCCCAGGTCCCGCAGGCGGTACAGAGAATCCAGCAGCTTGGCGGTATCGCTTTCGTGGAGGCCTACCGTGGGTTCGTCCAAAACGTAGAGCACTCCTTCGAGACCGCTACCGATCTGGCTTGCGAGACGGATACGCTGGGACTCGCCACCGCTCAGGGTGTCGCCTGCACGGTCAAGCCCGATGTAGCCAAGTCCCACGCTGATGAGGAATTCCAGACGGCCGATGATTTCACGGAACAGGGGTTCCGCTACCGTCTTCTTGCTTTCACCGTTCTTTTCGCCCTTGAAATTTACATGGGTGAACCAGTCCAGGGCCTCGGAAATACTCATGTGGTGGACATCCATGATATTCTTGCCCGCGATACGCACGGCAAGGTATTCGGGCTTGAGCCTTTCCCCGTGGCAATCGGGGCAGACTTCGCCATCCTTGAAATGTCCGAGACCAAGGCAGGTATCGCAGGCGCCCCAGTGGGTATTGAAACTGAAATGCTTGGGGTTGAGGGCAGAATCCATGTACCAGCCGCAATCGGGGCAGCCCGGCTTTTCGGAACAGGCGAGGCGTCCGCCCTTTTCGTCTTCTACGTACAGGATTCCATTTCCGTCGCGATAGCCCCGTTCAAAGGCCTCCACCAAGCGGGCACGGTTGGATTCCTTGACCACCACGCAGTCCACCACGGCCAAAAGCTGGCGCTCCCGGGTAGGGATTTTCGGCAGCGGAAGCTCCACCAGTTTCTTGCCCAGGTAAGCCTTGCGGTAACCCTTTTCTGTCAAGATTTTAGACAACTTAATTACATCGTTGATTTCGAAGGGAGCAAGGACCGTCACCATCTTGTTCAGGTCACGGTCAAAGGCATACTGCATAAGGTCACCCGCGGAGTACGAATCCACGGGTTTCCCGCAATGCAAGCAATGCGGCGTGCCGACCCTCGCCCACAAAATGCGGAAATAGTCGTAAATCTCGGTGAGGGTCGCCACCGTACTCCGCGGACTTTTGCTGGCGCTTTTCTGGTCGATGGCGATAGCCGGGGCAAGTCCCGTGATGGAATCGATGCTCCCGTGGTCGGGGCGGCCAAGGAAGCGACGGGCGTAAGTACTGAGGGTTTCTACAAAGCGACGCTGGCCTTCGCTAAAGAGGGTATGGAAAGCGAGGCTGGACTTGCCGGAGCCCGAAACTCCGGTGATTACCGTAAGCTTGTGCCGGGGAATAGTGACGTCGATGTTTTTCAGGTTGTGCTTGCGGGCGCCGTGGACCTCCATATCCAGGGAGTAAGCCTCCCCCGCCTTGAGGGACCTGTCGAACTGCTTGTTCTCCCCATGCTTTTTCAAAAGCACAGGCGCCAGGTATTTGCCGGTCTGGCTTTTCTTGTTCTTTGCAATCTGCTCCGGAGTACCTACGGCCACGATGCGTCCGCCGCCTACACCCGCTTCGGGCCCGAGGTCGATAATCCAGTCGGCGCACTTGATTACATCCAGATTGTGCTCAATGACCACCACGCTGTTCCCGAGACTCCGCAAGCGGTTCAGGCATTCCAAGAGCCTGCGGATATCTTCAAAGTGCAGACCCGTAGTGGGTTCGTCCAGCAGGTAAAGGGTCTTGCCCGTGCCCGGGCGACGCAGTTCCGAGGCAATCTTGATGCGCTGGGCCTCACCGCCGCTGAGGGTGGTAGAAGGCTGGCCAAGCGTCAGGTAACCCAGGCCCACTTCCTTGAGCAAGTTCAAGGGTTCTGCAATTTTTGGCAGGTCCTTGAAAAATTCCGCCGCATCGGCAATGCTCATTTCCAGAATCTCGGAAATATTCTTGCCCTTGAAATAGATTTCGCGGGTGGCATCGTTAAAACGCTTGCCGTCGCACACATCGCAGGTCACCTGCACACTGGGCAAAATGTGCATGTCCACCACTTTTATGCCCGCCCCTTCGCAAGCGTCACAGCGGCCGCCCTTCACGTTAAAGCTGAAACGGCTCTTGGTGTAGCCACGGACCTTGCTTTCGGGCAGGCTACCGAACAGGTCGCGGATATCGTCCCAAATTTTCGTGTAGGTCGCCGGATTGCTCCGGGGCGTGCGACCGATAGGCGTCTGGTCAATTTCAATTACCTTGTCGATGTTCTCGAGCCCTTCCAGATGGTCGAACTTACCTACAGGCTCTTCGGAGTTGTAAAACACCCGGGCAAGTTCACGACGCAGAATCTGGTTTACGAGAGTGCTCTTGCCAGAGCCGGAAACGCCGGTAACTACGGTAAAGGCTCCGTCCAGCGGGATTTCCACGTCGATGTTCTTCAGGTTGTTCTCAGACGCGCCACAGATTTTCAGCTTGGGGGTATTCTTGTCAATCCTCTTGCGGTTTGCCGGAATCTCGATGGCCTTGCGACCGCTCAGGTAGGCACCCGTAAGCGAAGACTTGTTCTTTTCCAGTTCTTCTACAGTTCCGGCCGCCAAAATCCGGCCACCCTCTACGCCAGCGCCGGGCCCTACGTCTATGACGCAGTCGGCGTGACGCATGGTGTCTTCGTCGTGCTCCACGATGACCAGGCTGTTGCCCTGGGCACGCAGGTGCTCCAGCATTTCCAAAAGCTTGTCGTTATCCCGCGGGTGAAGCCCGATGCTGGGTTCGTCCAGAATGTAAAGCACCCCCTGGAGCCCTGCCCCTACGGCACTGGCCAGGCGGATTCGCTGGGCCTCGCCGCCGCTCAGGGTAGAAGCCTTGCGGCTGATGTTCAGGTAGCCAAGGCCAACCGTCTTCAAGAAATTCAGGCGACCCCGGATTTCGCGGAAGATTTCCTTGCCTATCCGCAATTCCTTTTCGGAAAGTTTCAGGCCGTTGAAAAAGTCGGCGGACTTATCGACGGACCAATCCGTCAGTTCCGTGATATTGTGGCCATGAAACTCCACCGCATTCGCCATGCGGTTGATGCGGGTACCCCCGCACTCGGGACAGACTCCGATTTTCATGAACTTGCGGAAATGGAAAATATGCCACATGTCCCACAGTTCCTGCATCACGGAGACCACTCCGCTTTCGTTGCCGCTGGGAGGGCCGTACAAGAAGGCATGGCGCTGCTTTTCGGTCAGCTTTTTCCAGGGAGTATCCAGGGAGCAGTGCATTTCGTTGGCGATAGTCCGCAAGTTCCGCCAGCCGAAATCAGAAAAGATAATCGTGCCCGTGTCCTTCTTTTGACAAGCAAAACAGCCCTGCTTGATAGATAGGTTCGGGTCGGGCACTACCAGGTTCAGGTCGAACTCGCAACTTTCTCCCAAGCCCTTACAGGCGGGGCAACGGCCCTTGGGGTCATTAAAGCTGAAGAACCGGGGTTCCAGTTCCGGAATAGAGATACCGCACTTGGGGCAGGCAAGCTCCGTACCCTGGAGGCGGTATTCCTCCTTCACATTTCCTGCGCCATCCTTGCCCTCGCCCGACGACAGCAAAAAACTCACCAGTTTTCCGTCGGTCAGCTTCAGCGCCCCTTCCAGAGCCTCCCGCAGGCGGCTCATGTTCTTGCGTTCCAAAGTCATGCGGTCGATGACCGCCTCAATGGTATGCTTCTCGTAACGCACCAGGGCAGGCACTTCCTCGATCCTGTAGATTTCGCCATCCACCCGGGCGCGCACAAAACCGTCTTCCTTGAGTTCGGCCAGTTCCTTGCGGTATTCGCCCTTGCGTTCCTGCACAATGGGGGCCATCACCGTAATCTGCTTGCCCTCGTCGCCTACATACAAATTATCTACAATCTGGTCCACGGTCTGAGCCTTGATGACCCGGCCGCACTTGGGGCAGTGGGGCACGCCCAGTCGGGCAAAAAGCAGGCGGTAATGGTCCAGAATCTCTACCACCGTACCCACAGTACTGCGGGGGTTCCGGTTCACCGTTTTCTGGTCAATGGAAATCGTGGGCGAAATGCCGCGAACGCTCTCCACCTCGGGGTGTTTCATGCGGCCGATGAACTGACGGGCATAAACAGACAGCGATTCAACAAAACGGCGCTGGCCTTCTTGGAAGACCGTATCAAAGGCAAGGCTGGACTTGCCCGAACCCGAAACGCCGGTCACCACCACGATAGAATCGCGAGGAATCTTCAAATCCACATGTTGCAGGTTGTGTTCATGGGCGTCGCGAATATCAATAAACTTGGTCATAGAATTAAAAATGAGAAATTTTTTCGACCACAAAGATAGTGAACATTTGGATATTATTCAAGTTCCATTTTGCTTACCTTGCCAAAAAAGGGCTTTTTAGCTATATTCGGCACTCACCTAACGGGGATATAGCTCAGTTGGTAGAGCGACAGGTTCGCAATCTGTAGGTCATGGGTTCGACTCCCACTATCTCCACTCAAAAGAGGCAGACAAAAGTCTGCCTCTTTTTTACATAACAAGACCGTTCGCGCTAAATTTCGGTGCAAATTCTCCGGCCTGCGCTCACTCTCGCAACCACGCCTCGTTAATACGAGGCGTTTGTTGCTCACGATTGGTCGGCATTTGCCAGCCTTTTGTTTTTGAGTTTTGCACGGTAATCAAACCGCACCTAGGCAAAATAGACGAAACTGGTCTTTTTCAGTTCCTTCAGGGACGTCAGCACCGCATGGTCCGGGCCGTTCAGGGCAGACAGCGCAGAACAGATGCTTTGCTCCAGTTCGGCTTCACTTTGCCCGTGGAACATGGCGTAAACATTATAGGGGAAACCTCCGAAAGGGCTGCGCTCGTAGCAGTGGGAAACGTGAGGATCTTCGGCCAACAATGCTCCCGCCCGTTCCGCATCCGCGACGGCAAGGCACACCATGGCGTTTGCATCAAAACCCGCCTGCTGGTGTCTGAGGACCGCCCCGAATCTGCGCATGATTTTTTGATCCAAGTCACCGCGGATTTCGGCGACGTCTATTCCCAAATCAGAGAAGGGCGTTTTGGTGTGGGGAATATCCTGGCACAGGAGGTTGATCCGGCGACGGTCCTTTGCCTCAGGGACAAAGGGTTCGGCACCTTTGGCAACCGGCCTTTCCGTGACCCGAGCTGCCGCAACCTGGCCCGACGCATCTGCAGAACTCCGCGACGCAGACTTCATCACCGTGTTTATCTTGAACATCTTGCTGGCCGAGAGCACATGGGCATCGTGCAGGACGGTTTCCGCCTCCAACCCCCGAACCGTTTCCTGAATTTCGGATTCCGACCGGGCGATGACGGTGAACCAAACGTTGTAGGCGTGACTGCGGACATAGTTGTGTGTGATGGCAGGAATCTTATCCACCGCCGCAGCAAAACCTTCCAGTTTATCTTCGCTCACCACTCCCGTGCAGAGTCTGGAGATGTAGCCCAACCTGCGGGAGTCATAGACGCCACCCAGGCGACGGATGACGCCGGACTTGCGAAGGCGTTCCACGCTATCGAAAGCCTCTTCTTCTGAAACGCCAAGAAGCCTTCCCAGTGCGGCGTAAGGACGCTCTTCCAGCGGGAAACCGTCCTGGACAATTTCCAGAATTTTCAGGTCTAGAGCTTCCACGAGAATCCCCTACCCCGGATTTCGTCCTTCACGGTTTCGCCCACCTCTACGGTCGCTCCCGCAAACAAGATGGAGTTTTCCACACGAACACCTTCGGGCAGATCCACTCCATTTTGGACAACTGAACAGCCGACCTTCGAAACGCAATCCCGCCGTCTGGAATCGAGACCGTCACCGACCCAGCTGTTCAGCCCCAGTTCCTGCAGGCGGGCGTCGCAGGCGGCCTTCAGGCCCGCGGGGCTTCCCATGTCTATCCAGGTGGCGTCCATCTGGCTGCAGTCCACATAAATCGGGTGACCCGCCGCAAGTTCCTGTTTCCAGAATTCACGGATGTCGAACTCACCGTCCTTGATGCGGGCAAGGGCCGCATCGCTGTACCAGGACACTCCCGAGAAGGTGGCGGGCTTGCCCTGTTCTGAACCGAAACGGCCAGCAACTCCTGCCAAGTGTCCGTTTCCGTCAACACGGAAGGTATTTACCTGAGGGAACTCCACCGCCAAGAGCGCCACGTCGCAGCGGTCGCGGCGGGCGTTCTCCATAAATTTATTCAAGTCAAAACGACAGTAGGCGTCGCCGTTCATCACCAGGAGCCCGCCGCGGTAACCTTCGTTGTATATGCGTTTCAGGGGGCCTGCGGTCCCGAGGATTTCCGGCTCTTCCCAGACCTTCTCGAACCCGAGACGCGAACCTTCGGCTATCACCTGTTCTGCAAGGTAGTGAGCGTTAGCGTGGAGACGCACAGGCCCAAGCTCCCTGGCACGAATCGCCTGGATTTCCAGGATGCTCTTGTCCACCACGGGCACCAACGGCTTGGGCATGTCTTCGGTCAAGGGCCGAAGCCTCGTGCCGAGGCCAGCCGCAAGAATCAAGACGTTGAGTTTTTCCCTTTCCAAATTCTTCTCTTTCGTTTCGTTATAATAAGGGCCAAGTAAAAAACGCCCACAGGTCATACCCGAGGACGTTAAAAATAATCAAACCATCACGGGACTACTCGCCGGTGCGGTAGTTGGGGGCTTCCTTGGTAATCGTCACGTCATGGGGGTGAGATTCACGGAGGCCTGCACCCGTAATGCGTACGAAGGTCGCCTTCTTGTAGAGTTCTTCGAGGTTAGCAGCACCGGCATAACCCATGGCAGAATGGATACCGCCAATCAGCTGGTAAACGGTGTCGCGGAGGGGGCCCTTGTAGGGCACACGGCCTTCGATGCCTTCGGGAACGAACTTGCGGGGTTCCTGGACGCCACCCTGGAAGTAACGGTCGGCAGAACCGGCCTTCATGGCACCGAGGGAACCCATACCGCGGTAGCTCTTGTAGCTACGGCCATCGGCGAGAATGACTTCGCCCGGAGCTTCTTCGGTTCCGGCAAACAAGGAGCCCACCATCACGGCATGACCACCGGCAGCGAGAGCCTTCACGATGTCGCCCGAGAACTTGAGGCCACCGTCGGCAATGATCTTCACGCCGACCTTGCGGGCCATCTTGCCGCATTCCACCACGGCGGAGAACTGCGGGTAACCCACACCGGCAACAATACGCGTGGTGCAGATGGAGCCCGGACCGATACCCACCTTCACGATGTTCGCGCCGCACTTGGCAAGTTCCGCAACCGCTTCCGGAGTGCAGACGTTGCCTGCGCAAATCGTGAGTTTCGGATACTTCTTGCGGACAGTCTTCACCATATTGCGCACGCCGATGTGGTGGCCGTGAGCCGTATCGATAATGAGCAGGTCCACGCCGGCGTCCACCAGGGCAGCCACGCGTTCGAGAGTATTTGCAGAAGTGCTCACGGCAGCGCCAACGAGCAACTGGCCGTTCTTGTCGAGGCTAGCGTTGGGGTTGTTTTCGCGTTTCAGAATGTCCGTCATGGTGATAAGGCCCTTCAGGGCGCCAGAGGCATCCACCAGCGGGAGCTTCTCGATGCGCTTTTCGGCGAGGATTTCCTTCGCCTTAGCAAGGCTCACCTTGGGGCTTGCCGTCACCGGATTCTTGGTCATCACGGAACTGATCTTCACGTTCATGTCGCTCACGGTGCGGAGGTCGCGGCTGGTAAGCATGCCCACAAGTTTACCCTTCGAGAGAATCGGGAAACCGCTCACCTTGTTCTTGGCGCGCAGTTCAAAAGCAGCGGAGACCGGCTGGTCGGCATCGAGGGTCACCGGATTCACAACGATACCGGACTGCCACCGCTTGACCTTGCGGACTTCTTCGGCCTGTTCTTCAACGCTCATGTTCTTGTGGATAATGCCGATACCACCCTGCAGGGCGAGGGAAATGGCCAAAGGAGCCGTAGTCACGGTGTCCATGGCGGCACTGATGATAGGAATGTTCAGCTTGATGTTGGGAGCGAGCTGGGTGCTCACGTCGGTCTGGGCCGGCAAAACAGAAGATTCAGCGGGAACAAGAAGGACGTCGTCAAACGTCAGGGCTTCTGGCAAAAGTTTCATAATAGACCTCTCTTGCGTAGTAAATATAGAAAAAAAGAGGCTAGGGTCTAGGGTTTAGGGGCTAGAAAAAAGCGTAAAAAAAGCCTACAGCGAAAACACCCGTTTGATGTCGTCCACCCGTTCCGTTACCGTAAGGGCGAGCTTCAACAGTACCGCCGCCTTCTGAGGCGCAAGTCTCCCTGCGCAAATACAGCCGGGAGCAAGAGTTTCGTTCAATGTCACCAGCCCGTGATGGGTGCGGCTCGCTATGACCACGGGAATGTCGATACGCTCCAAAACCTTGGCCCAGGCCTGGCTGAACTCGCCCGAGCCCGCCCCCGCAATCACAAGGCCGTCCGAAACACAGGAGGCGTATTCCAGCACCTTCGGGTTTGCATCTACCGTAAAATAGACCACGTTCACCCGAGGCAGTTCCTGGAGTTTCGACACGTCAAAAAAGTTCTGCTCCTTGAGGGCATTCCAGTTGGAGCCTTCGCCGGGAGCGTCCACCCCCATAGCGTTTATGGCCGAGGCGCTGCACTTTTGCACGCCGCGGGCATCGAAGAGCTCCCCAGCAAAGAAAACCCACACCAGGTTTGCCGGAGGGTCGTCGTCGATGGCAAATCCCACCGCCGCACGGACTGCTCCCAAGAGGTTCGCCGGGCCGTCGGGATCCTTCGCCGTGGCAGGCTTCATGGAACCTGTCAAGACCACCGGTTTTTCGCACTTGACCGTAAGGCTTATAAAATAGGCCGTCTCGTCCATGGTGTCGGTACCGTGGGTCACCACGATTCCGTCGACGGTTTCGTCTTCTTGCAGTTCCCTGATGCGGTTCGATAGCTTAATCCATAGTTTGTCCGTAATGTCGTCGGAATTCACGTTGCAGATTTGCTCCGCCGTGACTTCGGCGTATTCCGAAAGTTCGGGCACGGACTTTACCAGGTCTTCGGCAGAAATCTGCCCCGGAACATAGCCCGTGCTCTTGCCGGGCTCGCCTACGCCGGCAATGGTTCCGCCGGTGGCCAAAATTGCAATTCGCTTCTTTCCGCTTGCCATCTTTCCCCCTACAAGTCCCGCGACGAAACGTTACCCGAGTTAGACTTCTCGTCACCTAATTCGTGCTTTCCGCCGCCCATCTTCTTGAACTTCTCGCGGATGAGTTGCAAGTCGTGCTGGTAAGGATTCCGCTTGAAATCTTCAAAAGCCCAGGCCGTAGGGTGGAACTGCCCCTTGGCATAAGTCAAGAGCATGTCCAGCCACACGCCTCCACCGGCGTAAAGCTTGAAGGGTCCCCGCTTGTAACTGGGGAGTACCACCTTGTCCAGGTCCATGTAGCCGATGTCGATGTTCACCCGGCGGGCATCGGGGTGTGCCACAGACGCCATAGTCAACTCCAGAGCGTTGCTCCGTTCTTTTTCGAGAGCGATGGTCTCCGGCGGAATTTCCTTTTCAAATGATACAACTCCACGATACAGACCTTCCCCCATCTCGGGCGTGTAATAGGGAGTCTGGTCGAAGGGAAACAACTTTCCCCTGTGGCGGATACTCCCCCAGGTGCGTTCCAGGGCGTCAATCACCTCCGGAAGCCACTCGGGCCCCGGCTGCAGCACAAAGGCCAGCAGTTGCGCATTTTCCGAAAATTGCGATGCTTTCACCTTGCCCCCACTACTTGCCGTTGTAGCGTTCCATGCACTTTTCCATACCGAGCTTGAAATAGCATTCCACCAGGGCGGGAACTTTCGCGATGGCCTCTTCGAAAACGGGCCGGTCCTCGGGCGAAAACTTCGCCAGCACCCAGTCACTCAGGTCGAACTTGGGCGGACACTTGCCCACGCCAAAACGGATTCGCGGGAACTTATCGCCCACATGCTCGATGATGTTCCGAAGCCCGTTTTGCCCACCGTGACTGCCGTCCTTGCGGCAACGGATGCGTCCCACGTCCAGATTGACATCGTCGCTGAATACCAGCAGATGGTCCACCTTCACCTTGTACCAGGTCATCAGGGCCTGCACCGCCTCGCCAGACAAGTTCATGTAGGTCTGGGGCTTCACCAGCAGGCAATCCTCCCCCGCGATGTTCACCTTCATGGTAAGCGACTTGTGCTCGCATTTCCAATCCTTGTTCGGGTCGGCCAATTTCTCGACGGCCATAAAGCCCGCGTTGTGATGGGTGTTGCTATACTGGGTTCCAGGGTTTCCGAGTCCGACGATGAGATACATACTAGTGGTGAGTGGTGA
>JAFVTX010000030.1 GCA_017503015.1 Fibrobacter sp.
ACCGCTCATGGCGGTCCCGAGTCTCGCCCTGGGTTCCGTCGGCGCAACCCTCATGGAAATGACGTCCGCCTACACGGTGTTCCCCAACGGCGGTAACCGTATCGAGCCCTACATGATCGAATCCATCGTCGATAAGAATGGCGAGACCATCGAGAAAAACATGAAGGTGGAACACGAAGTGCTCCGGGCCCCCAGCGCCTACCTGATGGTGGACATGCTGAAAGACGTGAACGTGCGCGGAACGGCGGCAAGAGTCTGGGCCAGCGGCTTTACCCACCCCAGCGGCGGAAAGACGGGCACTACCAACGACTATACCGACGCCTGGTACATCGGCTTTACCAAGCAGTACACCATGGGCGTGTGGATTGGTTCCGACAGTCCGGGCACCATGGGCGCGGGTCACACCGGCACCGAAGACGCCCTGCCTGTTTGGCTTGCGGTAATGACCGAACTTCACAAGGACCTTCCGAGACTTCCCTTCCCCGTGCCTGCAGGCGTTTCCAGCAGGGGCATCTGCAACTACACCGGCAAGGTGGCCGGAGAGTTCTGTTCCGAAAAGACCTACTGCCTCTACACCGCAGGTTACGCCCCTACCGAAGTCTGCGACGGCAACCATTTCGAAGTCAAGACGAAGTCCGCCGACGACGCCACCCTCTTCAGCAACAAGGGTGCAGCGGAGTCCTCTACCGGGCCTAAAAAGACCCGGAAAATGTTCTAGGAATCTGTCCTGAATTTCGACAAGAAAACGCCTGAAATCCGCTAGATATCAAGGGTTTGAGCATACTCAACCCTTAACAAAATCTTATATTTTTTCTATCTTTGCGGTGCTATGGATTGGCCGCACAACATAAAGACCCTTACGGGCGACGAGCTCAAGGCTTGGCTTCGCGAACAAGACGAGAAGCCCTTCCGTGCCGACCAAATCCAGAAATGGCTTTTTTGCCAGCAGGTCAAGACCTACGACGAGATGGTGAACATCTCCCCCGCCCTCCGCGAAAAGCTGGCCGCCAAGTTCAGCCTCCGGGCCCTTACCGAAGAGACCCGCATGGAATCCGTCGATGGCACCGTCAAGTGGCTTTTCAGGACCCACGACAACCACCACATCGAAACGGTGATGATTCCCTCCAACGGACGGTTCTCGGTATGCGTTTCCACCCAGGTGGGCTGCGCCATGAACTGCGCCTTCTGCCGCACCGCCAAGATGGGCTTCACCCGTAACCTGGAAGCTGGCGAAATCCTGGAAGAGATCATCAACGTGAACTGGTTCCTGAAAGATTCCGGCACTCTCGATGCCGACGGGAAAATCGCCCAGGTCACCAACATCATCTTCATGGGCATGGGTGAACCGCTGAACAACCTCGAAAACGTGCACCGGGTCTGCTGCACGCTCCACAACCAGAGCCTGTTCAACATGGGCTCCAAGCGCATGACGGTAAGCACCAGCGGCGTAGTGCCCAAGATCAAGGAACTGGTGGACCGGAACACCCCCTGCTGCCTTGCGGTAAGCCTGAACAGCACCAACAACGAATACCGCTCCTCCGTGATGCCGGTCAACAAGACCTGGCCCATCGAAAAGCTTTTGGAAGCGGTGGACGAATACATCCGCCGCACCGACAACTACGTAACTTTCGAATTCGTCCTCATCAAGGACATCACCTGCACCCCCAAGGCCGCCAAAGAACTTATCCGCATTTGCGCCCCCCGCCGGGTGAAGGTGAACGCCATCGTGCTTAACGACGGTGACGACCCCACACTGCACGCGCCCAGCCCCGAAGAAGTGGAAGACTTCCTTGCCAAGGTGCGTGCCGCCGAAATTCAAATAACGATCCGCAATCCGAGGGGCCGGGACATCTTGGCCGCCTGCGGACAACTCGCGTACAAAAAGGATGGTAAAACATGTTAACGCAGAACCTCCCCGAATTCTGGGACAACCTCTACATGGACGGAAAGGATTACTGGAATTTCAAGAAGGCGACACCCGCCCTCCTGGAATTCTTCAAGAACCCTTCCTGCCCCGCTACCGGCTCGGTCCTGATTCCTGGAGCGGGTTTCGGCTACGATGCCGAAGCCTGGGCTAATAAAGGTCACGACGTGCTGGCTGTAGATTTCGCACCTACCGCCGTAGATGAACTGGACCACCTGAGCCGCAAGTACAAGAACCTCCGCTCTTTGGACCTGGACCTGTTCACCCTCTCGCCCAAAGACCCCAAGCGTGGCGGCCAGCTGTTCGACATCGTCTATGACTACGGCACCTTCTCGGCAATCCACCCGGGCCGCCGCGACGAATTTTTTGAAGTCTGCTACAAGATGCTCAAGGACGACGGCCTGTTCATCTGCCTCATGTACCCCCTCATGAACGGAAAGACCCTGCAGGGGCCTCCCCACTGCACTAGCGAAGGCGAACTCATGGCCCGCCTGGACGGCGTGTTCGACATCGTGGAACGCATCAAGCCCGTAAACAGCATTCCTGGCCGCGAAGGCAAGGAAGAATTCTGGCTCATGAAAAAGGTCATTTAACAGTGACCAAAGCTATCCAGAAAAGCATTAACTAACTTTTAAAGAAAAAAAGAGCATTGGGTAAAAGTTCTCATCACTCAAAACCCACTACTCACAACTCATAAGGATTGAACTATGGCACAAGATTTATGTCCCTGCGGATCTGGCAAAGAATACTCTGAATGCTGTGAACCCATCATCAAGGGAACAGCCCTCGCCCAGAGCCCCGAAGCCCTGATGCGTTCCCGTTACACCGCCTATGCCAAGCACGAAATCAAGTGGCTCAAGGACTCCCTGGAAGCCACCCAGCGCAGCGACTTCGACGAACCCAGCGTAGAAGCCTGGAGCCGCGATTCCGAATGGCTCGGCATCGAAATCAAGCAGACCAAGACCGAAGAAGAAAAGAACATCGGCTGGGTGGAATTCATCGCACGCTTCAAGCAAGGAAACATCACCCGCAACCACCACGAACTGGGCGAGTTCCACAAGGTAGGCGGAGCCTGGTTCTTCTACGATGGCCGTGCCGTCAAGCAAGAAACCGTCCACAAGGAAGGCCCGGACGTTGGCCGCAACGACCCCTGCCCCTGCGGTTCCGGCAAGAAGTACAAGAAGTGCTGCGGAGCGAATAAGTAATAGGCATGAGCACGGGGCTTTCGCCCCTTTGGGGTATGAGCACGGTCGCCAAGGCTCCCTTTGAGCAAAAATAATCGCGCCATAGGCGCAAACTCAAAGGCACGGAGTGCCGACCTCACACCTCAAAGCACCGCAGGTGCGACCTCAAAACCTTTTTCCGAAGGAAAAACCATGTTCAAAGTTTTCGTAGATGGTGAAGCAGGAACCACAGGCCTGCAGATTTATGAGAGACTCGCAAAGCGTAACGATGTCGAAGTGCTGCGCATTGCCCCCGAACTCCGCAAGGATACTGCCGAACGCAAGAGACTCATCAACGAGTCCGACGTGACGTTCCTGTGTCTGCCCGACGCTGCCGCCATCGAAAGCGCCGCCCTCTGCGAAAACCCGAACACTTGCGTCATAGACGCCTCTACGGCCCACCGCGTGAACCCCGCCTGGACCTACGGCATGCCGGAACTCTCCGCAGCCCAGCGCGAAGCCATCGCGAAGGCCAAGCGTATCGCGAACCCCGGCTGTCACGCCTCCGGATTCATTCTCGGCGTGCACCCGCTGATCGCCGCAGGAATCCTCCCGAAGAGCGCGAACCTCGCCGCCTACAGCATTACCGGCTATTCCGGCGGCGGCAAGAAACTCATTGCCGAATACGAAGAGGCTGCGGCACTTGCACACGCTGCCGGCGAATCGAAGGCCATCATGGCTCCGGCCCCGTACGCGCTTGCGCTCGCCCACAAGCACCTCCCCGAGATGAAAAAATACTGCGAACTTGAAAACACGCCGTTCTTCAATCCGGTGCTTGGGCCATACTACAAGGGCATGGCCGTGACCGTCGCCATCTTTGCAAACGAACTCACCAAGAAGGTGGGTCCAGAAGGCCTTACCGAAATTTTGGCGAAGCACTACGAAGGCTGCCGCTTTGTGAAGGTGATGCCCTACGAAGCCGCCCCCGTGCTGTTCAACGGCCGCCTGGACGCCACCGTCTGTAACGATACGAACAACGCCCGCATCCAGGTTTTCGGCAACGAGAACGTGATGCAGGTAACGACGATTATCGACAATCTGGGCAAGGGTGCCAGCGGCGCCGCCATCCAGAACATGAATATCGCCCTCGGGCTGGACGAAGGGATTAGTTTGGTTTAAGCAAAGCCGACAAAGTTTATACAAAAGCCAGCCCGAAAACGGGCTGGCATTTTTTCAAATTATACGGGATAAATTATTCGGAGTCCTTAAGGCAACGAACTGCGAAGTCGTCGTACTTGGCGCCGCGGAAGTCGTAGTAGTGCTTGATGCTTGCATAGGTCGCTCCCATGTTCCAGTAGTAGGCGTCCGTGCTACCGGGAGCAGAGGAACTCCAGAAGTTGGCGTAAGAACCGACATTCTCGAAGTTGGAAGAACAACCATAAAAACTGTTGCAGTTGCCAGCAGGGAGCGCGGAGAACCCGTAGGCATTAGTCGCATACAGCCATTTTTCAAATTCAATCGCCTGCATGGCATAGGGGGAACTGCCCACCGCCTTATACAAGGCTTCCCATTCCGTCGAATCCGGCAGGTGCCAACCTTCGGGACAAACGCCACGAACGGGATAAACTGGTGTGCAAGTCAGACCATAACCACAGCCCTTTCCGCTTTCTGAATAAACTCCGGCGCTGTCCATAGCCGCAGCCCATGAATAATAACGACCAAACTTCAAGCAACCGTCTTTATTGCAATAATTGCCGATTGATTTTTCTTTACCTGTACTTTCGTCAACAACTTTGTATTCAAAATTCAAGTTTTCAGCCATCCACACCTGGTCACCAATCTTCACGGTCTTGTACACTTGGCCATCGCGTTCATCGGCTATTTCGCCATAACTAATTGCAGGGTTCAAATACACCCAATTCGTTTTTCCCGTCAGCGATGTTCCGGTACCCGAGCTTTCAGAGCTTCCCGAGCCACTTGATTCCTTAATCACCACGGTATCACGGTTAACCACCACGACCGTATCGCGAACGACAACTGTATCCTTTGGGTTCACAACAACGGTATCGCGGCCAGACGAGCCTCCCTGCCCATCAGCTCCATTTTCACCATCGGCCCCATCTTTTCCATCAGAGCGATCTTTTCCATCGGCACCGTCCTTGCCGTTCAGCATCTGCCACTTACCATCAGCACAGTAGAACACAGCTGAGAAATCAGACACATAAACCATTTCGCCCACATTGTTCTTGGTGCAATCGCCCAATTTTTTGCCCGACTCAAGCACGGACATTGCAGGAGATTCGGACGCAGCAGTCGTTTCGTCATCGCAAGCGCACAGGCCAAAAACTGTCAACGCACCCGCAACAATCATGTTAATTCGTCTTGTATTCATTTTTTCGCCCTTTTATAATTAAATTTCGATATGTCATCGTAAAGATGAGACTTTTCAATTGTCATTTCATTTCCATAACGCTTTTTCAAAGTATCCAAAACAACATCTTCGGCAGAGACAAATGCCAAGACATTCGGCTTTGGACAAACCTTGATTGTTTTGACCAGTTTGCCTTCGTACGGAATGTTCAAGTAGCTTCCTTCGAACGGGAGATTATCGCCATAAACAAAGAAACACAGCTCTTTCTCAAAGGCAAGCGCCCTTTGCCGCCTCATAAGTATAGAGCCGACCGCTGACAAATTTCTTGTCGTTGCAACTCGGCTGTTTTTTATATCTCTCACCTTCGGCATCATAGCAGTAGCTATGCTTCGTTTCAAAATCCAGATTTTCCGCCATCCAGACTTGATTGCCAATCTTGACAGTCTTGTAAGTTTTCCCGTCGCGCGAATCCGTCATGGCCCCCATTTGTGGGGCAGCAAGGACTACAAAAGTGACCATTAATACTAATAAAACTACATCCTTTGTCATAATCAACTTCCTTGTCATTTACCCGAAACACAACCTTTTTCCTCAAGGCCCGCACGATAGGCCTCTGCCGAAGGGCTATCCCCTTGGAACAAATCCCAATCTATATCATCGCAGGCGGAAGCCTGAATACAACGGACGGACATGGCGCCCTTCTTGCTATAGGCATTCTTATCCATTGTGCCAGCACTTGCACTGTAATAATGATACTTCCCTTTGTCACCTGCATCATCGGCAGTCCAAAAGTCTGCACGCTTGCCAAGTAGTTCGAACTTGCCCTTGGCATTGCGGAATCCTGCAGTTTTTATGCCGAAAGAAGCACTATTGCTCGCCACAGCATCCCACTCCCTATCGGATGCCATTCTCCAGCCATCCGGACACGCCTTTTGGGCCGCGTTCCAAGTATATAGACGACCATATTCATTGCAGTTCTGCTCGGAATCATCATAGCACCAGCTATCGTCAAGCTTGAAGCTGAGATTTTCCGCCATCCAGACTTTACCGCCGACATTCACAGTCTTGTATTTCTTGCCATCGCGGGAATCCGTCAAGGAATTATCCGTAGGATTGTCCTGTTTTACCGAGTTAGCCTCTTCCGCAGCAGCGGGGACGTTTGCCTCTGGGGCATTATCGGAAACATTAGAGCTTTCTACCCCATTACCGTCACTACCCTTGACGCAACGGATTGGATAATAGTATCCGCGATTATACCTTTTCAACTTATTGTCATATTCACGTGGCGAACCCAAATTCAATTGATAAACCGCTTCAGATGACGACAGGTCCCCATTTACAGAGAAAAGGTTCCGTTTCAGCGACTCTCCTGAAGACGAGGTGAAATACGAGCCGCCCACCTTCTGGAAATTGATCCCGTAATCTTCATCCGCATAAGGAATCGGTTCTGCCGAAAAGCCAAACAAATCCCAATTCATATATTTGCTCCTATCCGCAAACCCTTCTTTACCAGATGGTCTTTTATTGAAAGCGGCACTTCTCATAGCATCTGATTGAGCGTAATAATTTCCTTTGGAAAAATAAGCCGTTAATTCCTTTCTCGCATTTTCTCCATATGTCATGTAAGGCCTATGACCTGATTTGTATTTACCACCATCATGAGAAATGCTATTTTCCCCAAAAATTCCACCGCCAGGCACCAATGTGAGAACAGGGATAATATCCAAATTCCCACTTAATTCCTCCAGCACGCCAACAAGCTCCGCAAATTCGTCACCTGTAGGCAATCGCCAGCCCGTTGGGCATGCTTCTTTATAATCCCTGTTATCATAGAGTTGTCCATACTTTTCACAATTTTCATGTTTTTTATTATAACACATACTGTGTTTCGTTTTGTAATTCAAATTTTGGGCCATCCATGTAACACCGCCAATAGTAACTGTTGGGTACTTGTGACCATCTCTTGAGTCCTTCAGAAATTCCGTATGTGCAAAATCACCATCCTTAAATTTGCCCTTGAAGAAGACTTCTCCGTTCATATAAATTTCAGCATCACCATTCAGTTTGTTGTCCTTGAACGTGAACATGACTTTTTTTGCTGCCGTCGGAGCCTCTCCCTTTGGGTAATAACTTTCATAAGTTCCATTGAGCCTATCGTTTTTAAAAGAAGTCTTAACCTTTAAATTTCCATCGTCATAATACTCTTCATATTTTCCATCGAGAGCACCGCTGTCATTATATGACACTGTAAATCTTTTGTTTCCGTTGGAATAGTATTCCGTATAATCGCCCACCAAGTTGTCTTCTTCAAGAGAAGCTATGATTCTTAATTCACCTTCTTTGTCGTATTTCTTGTACGACCCATCCCTTTTTCCCATCTTGTAGGATGTTTTCACTTCTAGCTGACCATTCGAATGATACGACTTGTAGGAACCGTCTTTCTTTTGCGTTTCCTTGTCAATCTGATATCTTTCCTTCAGAGTCCCATCCGAATAGTAATCTTCGATTTCCACCCTGCTGCACCCTATAAGAAAAGCATTCAAAAAAAAGATGCCAGCAAATACAGCAAAGCAAATTTTATTGTTTTCCATTTTATTACTCCTTGATTAAATTTAAAGATCCCTTTTTGGAATATTTCCATAAAGGAACATCATAAAGTCCTGATAACCTTACGTTATCCTTGGGTATTCCCAAGGCAAGAATCCTGCTTTTTTGATTTTCCATAATCTTTCGCGCCGAATTCCTTTTTTGCCTGTTATGCTCAATCAAATCGCCATTCCACTTGATGTCACTTTTATACGGAGCAACAAGTATTTGCAGATTCAACGCCATCCAATCCATGTCAAGTTCAAGCAGAGTCGGTTTATCCACATTGAGCGCATTGTTCCGCACGGCCCATATACGCACTTCGTTCTCGTATTTAAAGTTTCTTCTTTTGAACCTTAGTATGTTCAAGAAATTTCGAACAGAGCCGCATAAACCTTTTTTGGCACTTTCAATATGAAGATTGCTCAACAACTGCTCTTGCGTATAATCATAGGCAATTGATGATAAATAAAAATCGATGCCATTCTTATCCGCATTTCGTTCCAATTCACCAAGAAAGCGCCAGAGATTCACACTATATCTTATACAAAAATCTCCATCATCTTCTTTGGCCCTTACACTCCACATGGCATCCGCATTTTCGGTTCCATTGAGTGTAAAGCAAAGTGCAAAAAATCGGTTCTGGTAGTCAGCACCACTTTTCCCAAAAAATTTGTTCAAAAAAGCCTTGCTAAAAAATCTTTGTTCAAACAAATCCGGCCATACCAAAGGAGAGATAAAGGTTATTTTATCCTGATTTTCCATCCTTTCAAACCTGGAAAAGGACTCATACCGATACAGCACGGGATTTTCCAAATCCAAGTTCATCTTGCCGACAAAATGGACATGCTTCCATGGAAAAGGAAAAGACTCTTTCTTTTTCATATTCTTGCATCCATTCGCAAAGGATTACAAGCCATACTTAAGTCTGTCAATGGCATTGTCCATCATTTTCTCATTCTGATGCATTCTTTTGGCATGCATGCCATCCACCTTGTTCATAGAATAGACGCCAAACGCAATGATTCCACCAATTGTCAAAATAGTGAAAATCGCAAAGGCTACAAGCAACTTCTTCGCCATGCTCATCACCATCTTTGTCTGTGCAAGTTTCGTTTCCTGATCAATACGGGCTACCTCAGGCGACATCGGTTCCGCATTTGCAGGTGCCCGCCTTGCAGCCATGCGTTCAGCGGCATTTTGCGATGCATTCTGAATGCTGTTCGCTGCGGCATTCAAGAGATTATTGAGACCATCTTTCATATTTTACTCCTGTTTTAACAAAGCCGTATGAAATTTCATCCTATTACTTACGATTTCCTTATCAATGATAGCAACACACCCTCCGCTTAAGACGAAATTATTTTGTTTGTAATTCTTATTTCAATAGTATATTTTTTTCAACCTGTCTTTGTTGTTTATGCGTTATGATACGATTTTAGGTAGAATTTTTTTAGCCAAAATGGCGATTTTGTCCCAAAAAAAACGATTTCAATTTTTTCCGTATCATAAAAAATGACAATTTTTAAACATTTCAAAATCCCGTGTTTTTTTCTGTTTTCTTCAAATTTATGATACAATGCAATAATACAATCGAAATTACATTCTCTATTACTATATTCCTTCGGTTATTTCTATATTTGCAACATGCGTTCCATTCTTGAATACGACGATTTTAGAAAGTACATTCTGGATTTCTATATTGAAAAGAAAGAAACCCAGAACCTTTCATGGCGAGCCTTTGCGGAAAAAGCGAGAATCAAATCTCCCATATTCCTGAAACTGGTTTGCGACGGCAAGAGCGGCCTTGCCGAAAACACGGCCATGCGCGTTTCCGAGGCCATGGACCTGACAAGTTACGAGCAAGATTTCTTTCTGCTTTTGGTAAAATTCAACCAGGCAAAACGTGACGATATGCGTAACCTGGTTTTTGCCGACATGATGGAAATCGCCAAGGTCCACAGGGTAAATGTCCTTGGGGCGGGGCTTTACGACTATTTCGCCAATTGGGTAAATGCAGTCATACGAGAACTTGCCCCGGCTATCAAGAATCCAAGTCCTGAAAAAATCGCATTAGCTTCTTTACCGGAAATTTCTACCGAAAGCGCACGCAATTCTCTGAGTTTTTTAATCAAGAACGGATTCCTAAAAAAACGCGGAAATAAGTACAGGCAAACATCCAAATCCCTTTCTACGGGAAGAATTTCCATTGTTGCCCCGTCCGTCCGCAGTTTTCACAGGCAAATGGGTGAGCTCGCGCTGAATACGCTAGACAAGGTTCCCGTGACAGAGCGGAACTTTTCGACACTTACGCTTGGGCTCACCGAAAAGTCGTACCAGAAAATTTTGAAGGAGCTGGCACACTTTCGGCGAAAGATTGTCGCCATCGCCACCAACGAAGACGAAGTGGAACGCGTCTACGAGCTGAATTTGCAGCTATTCCCGCTGACGAAGAAATTAGACGAGAGACATGGTTCGGCAGGCTCACCAACCTTGACGAAAGATGCGGAATGAAAAATTTAGAATGGATATGTCACTCTGGTGCACGAAGTGCGATAGAGTCCAATGAGGAGTAAATCTTTTATGAAGAACAAATTAGTTTTAACAATGTTTGCCGCGGCCATATTCTTTGTCGGCTGCTCCAATGGCGACGACAAAAAATCCACCGGCGGTTCCACCGAAGCCGAAAACGCCATCGCCGACAAGACCGTGGCGGGCGTTTCGCAGAAGGGACCGTTCGTGATCGGCTCAACCGTAACCTTGTACGAAGTCGATGGGGACAACCTGGTGCAAACAGGCAACACGTTTACGGGAAAAGTCGCAAGCAACAAGGGCGAATTCAATATTTCCAACATCAACCTGGACGCCCCCTATGCGCTGCTCGAAGCAGAAGGATACTACTGGAACGAAGTCACCGGCAAACGTTCGGCAGGCCTGATAAAACTGAACGCACTGACCGATTTGGAAGACCGCGAAACCGCGAACATCAACCTGCTCACGCACCTCGCCTACGAGCGCACGCAATGGCTGGTGCGGAACAAGTCCATGAAAATCGGCGAGGCGAAATCGCAAGCGGAGCGGGAAATTTTCGCCGCATTCGGGATTACGGACATTTCAAGGGGATTCGAAGACCTGAACATCTTCGGCGACAGTGAAGGGGACGCTGCCCTGCTCGCCATCTCCATCTTGATGCAGCTGAACTGCACCGAGGCGGAATTCAGCGAACAGCTGGCAGACTTTGCAAAAGACCTGGAAGAAGACGGTTTCTGGAACAACGAAAAGTTGAAGGCGACCCTTGCCGACAACGCCTTCGAAACGAACGCCCCAAAAATACGCAAAAATATCGAGGCATGGGATTTCGCGGACACCATTTCCGCATTCGAGCCCGTCATGGAATCGTTCTGGAACGATGTTTACGGGCTTGGCCGCTGCACCGAAAAACGCGCCGGCGCGCTGCTCCCCGACACCAGCGAAAACTCCGCCTACTACCGCTCCATATTCCGCTGCCTAGACGGCCACTGGATTCTGGAGCAGAAATTCGGTGGCGGCGACACCGTAATCTTCCCGGTCGTCGAGCTGGACACCATCACCGAACTGGACTGCACCGGCTCCATGTACTGCGCCCAAAACTGCATGAACGTGATGGACCCGGACCTTGGCCGCACCTGCAGCCGAGTGAACACGCAAATCGACGACGGCAGCGACACCTACGGCTTCTTGCATTTCTATACGGATTCCGCATCGGCGCTCAGCTGGCCCGCGGGCGACAAGGGTTACGGCTACGAATCGGCATCCCGCGACAAGTACGGCTACATCTATACCATCGCGCGCCTCGGCGACAGCCACCCCTATGCAAGAATCTTTTTCGAAATTTCCGGCGATGAACAGCGTGGCAACGACCTGACCGAATGGGGCGGCGTATGCATTACCTACACCGCGAACGAAAGCTTCTTTATAAACATCCGCTTCCCCAACGACAACAAGCTGACGGAATACGATTACTACAAGGCGCAACTGCCCGCAACGGAACAGCTCGTGACCGCAAACATCAAGTGGAGCGACTTTGTCCAGGAAGGCTTCGGGCTCCGCGTCGAACGCGACAGCGTCGTGAAAAACATCAGCCGCGTGGAAGTCAGTTTCGAGAAACCAGGCTCGAACATTTCGTCAAAGATTCATTCCATCAGCAAGTACGGGACCTGCAACAAGTAGAAATGGGTTTTCCCGATAACAATTTTTCTACATTTGTTGCATGTTCCTAGACGAAAAATCCATAGAAGTGCGCTCCGGCAAGGGCGGTGACGGCATCGTAAGCTTCCACCGTGAAAAGTTCGTGCCCCTGGGAGGCCCCGACGGCGGTGACGGCGGGCGCGGCGGTCACGTAATTCTCAGAGTCAACGAACAGTATTCCACCCTCCTGGACATGGGGAACGCCCGCCTGTACAAGGCAAAAAACGGCCAGCCCGGTGGCGCCAAGCGCTGCACCGGGGCTTCTGCCGAAGACCTGATTGTGGACGTACCCCGCGGAACCATCGTCAAGGACGCCGAAGGGCGAATCCTCGCAGACCTCACCGAAGCAGGCCAGAAATGGATTGCGGCCCGTGGCGGCAAGGGCGGCATGGGCAACCAGCATTTCGCCACCCCGAAGGTGCAAGCTCCCCGCAAGTGCACCCCCGGCGAAAAGGGCGAAAAGCGGGAACTTTTCTTGGAACTGAAACTCATGGCCGACGTGGGCCTGGTAGGGTTCCCAAACGCGGGCAAGTCCAGCCTGGTGAACAGGATTTCTAGCGGACGCCCTAAAGTCGGAGATTATCCGTTCACCACGCTGGAGCCGGTACTCGGCATTGTGCAGATGAATGGTCACAGCTTTGTGGTGGCCGACATTCCGGGGCTTCTGGAAGGCGCCAGCGAAGGCAAGGGCCTGGGCCACCAGTTCCTGAAGCACATCGAACGCACGCACACGCTGCTGTTCGTCATCGACGGCTTTGCCGAAAATGCCTACGAGCAGTTTACCGTGCTCAAGAGCGAACTGAAGGCATTCCACCCGAAGCTCGCCCAAAAGTCCTATGTAATTGCCCTGAACAAGAGCGACCTTGGAATAGAAGAATCCATCAAGGAATTCAAGAAACACAGGGAAAAGGTCATCGTGACCTCTGCCATTACAGGCGACGGCTGCAAGGAACTGCAGCAGGCCCTGGACGATGCCGTGCCCCATGTGCAAAAGAAAAAAGTGGGCTGGGAAAGCAAGAGCAGTTCCGGCAGCGACAGCAAAAAAGGCGGCTGGAAAAAGAAGGCCTAACCTATGGCTAAAAAGGAACAGAGTACACCTGTTATCGTGAACCGCAAGGCGCAGCACCTCTACTTCGTAGATGAGACCTTCGAAGTGGGTATCATGCTTATCGGTTCAGAGGTCAAGTCCATTCGCGACGGCAAGTGCACCCTGGGCGAAGCCTGGATCGACATCGACGAGAAAAAGAACGAACTCTGGTTGGTAGGTGCCCATATCGATGAGTACGTTTTTGCAAACCGTTTTAACCATTTCCCGGCAAGGCGCCGCAAACTTTTGGCCCATGTTCACGAAATCGCCAAGATGCGCAAGGCCAAGGAGCAGAAGGGCTGCACGCTGATCCCCCTGAAGCTCTACTTCAAGAACCGCCGCGCCAAGCTGGAGATGGGAATCTGCCGCGGAAAGGACCAGCGGGACAAGCGGCAAGATATTATCAACCGCGACGCCAAACTGGAAATGGCCCGGGCGGCAAAGGTGCACCTGCGATGAAAAGACTGGTTGCCGCCATATTCGCATGCCTTGTCTGCGCCACCTTCGCATGGGGGGCTTCCAATGCGGCATCGGTAAATTTTCTGGATGCAGAGATTCTTTCCAAGGACGCCGGCGCATCCTTCCATTGGTTCCCCATCCAAAAGACATTCATCTTGGTTACCGCCAAGGATACGGCCAAGTTCGCCGTCGGGATTCCCTTCGTTTCCCACAACAGCAACGTGATGGAGCTTGCGGCAAGTCCCAAGCTTGAAAACGGCCACCTCTGGATTTCAAGAGACGACGCCTACAAGCTTTTCCCAAACGCAAAACCCAGCAGTTCAAGCGCCGCACCGGTTTCTAGCTCCGTGACGCAGTCCAGCTCCAGCGCAACGCTTATGTCTAGTTCAAGCGCCGCTCCTGCTCCAAGCACGACAACTCCTGCAGCGGTGGCTGTACCGGCAAGCACAATTCCCACCGCCACGCCTGTTGCTCCCCCGAAAAACGAAACCGCAGGGACCCGCGAAGTCAAGACCATCGTCATCGATCCCGGTCATGGCGGAAAAGACACCGGCGCCCAGGGCAAAAAATCCAACGAAAAGGACATCGTGCTCGCCATCGGAAAGCTTTTGAAAAAAGAACTGGAAAAAGAAGGTTTCAATGTCAAGATGACCCGCGACAAGGACGTGTTCATTGAGCTGGGCCAGCGGGCGAATCTTGCGAACCAGTGGGACGGTGACCTGTTTATCAGCCTGCACTGCAACGCCATCGACGCTACCGCCGAGCGCAAAAAGCAAGTCAAGGGCTACCATGTTTACGTGCTGCGCGCCCCCGAAAGCGAAGAAGACAAGGCCATCGCCCGTCGTGAAAACAAGGTGGCCACGCTCTACGGCGAAAAGAACGCCAAAGAAGAACTGTCCCCCATCGAATGGTTCAAGCTGGAAGCCCGCCTAGAAAAGTATAAGCAGAACAGCTACATGTTCACCGAAGAAATGCTCAAGGCCATGGACGGCGGAAAAATCCGCAAGCAGGCAGGCGGCGTGGGCGGTGCCGGTTTCATGGTGCTGGTGGGCGCGCTGATGCCAGCCGTCCTCTTTGAAATCGGGTTCATCAGCAACCCCGAAGACGAAGCCTACATGATAACCGACAAGGGCCAAAAGGACATCGCCGAGCGCATTTCCAAGGCCGTCAGCACCTACAAGGCCGCAGTCCACAGCTACAGAGAGACGCTGGGACGATAGGCCGCGCATAGCGCGGCAGTTACTAATTAATACTTACTAGAATTGGTTAAACAAAAAACCGACTGCTTTTGGCAATCGGCTTTTAACTCAAAGCGAGTATAACGAGCGACCTCACCACTCAAAGGGCGAAGCCCGACCTCAAGCCTCTACTCCGCATCCATGTCCGCTTCGTCGATTTCGGCGTTGTGGTACACATCCTGAACGTCGTCGTGGTCTTCGAACTTGTCGATAAGCTTCAGGAGCTTCTGGGCGTCGTCATGACCGAGCTTTACAGGGTCGTTGGCAACGTAGCTCAGTTCCGCACTCATCATTTCGATCCCTGCCGCTTCAAGCGCCTTGGAAACAGCGTCGAAAGCTTCGGGGCTGGTGGAGATTTCGTGCACACCATCTTCGGTGGACATGTCTTCGGCACCGGCTTCCAATACCAGGTCCATCACCTTTTCTTCGGGGTACTTTTCGGCATCGACGATAATCACGCCCTTGTAGGTGAAAGCCCAAGAAACGGAACCGGATTCACCCATGGAACCGCCGTTCTTGTTGAAGATGTTGCGGACTTCGGCAACGGTACGGACCTTATTGTCGGTCAAGCACTGCACCATGATGGCAACACCGGCCGGGCCGCGTCCTTCGTACAGCGGCTCCGTCATTTCGGTACCGGAGTTGGCACCCGTACCCTTGGCGATGGCGCTTTCAATGTTCTTGGTGGGCAAGCTCTGGCTCTTAGACTTAAGGATAGCTGCACGCAGACGGGGGTTTGCGTCGGGGTTTCCACCGCCGAGCTTGGCGGCAATGGAGATTTCCTTAATCAGCTTGTTCCACGCCTTGGCGCGGGCGACGTCAGTCTTAGCTTTCTTGCGTTTGGTGGTGGCCCATTTGGAGTGACCAGACATAAATACCTCTATCGGGGTTTAAAGTTGATGTTTTGTTAAACTCTTCAGGAATACTATTCCTCTTCCTCGTCATCTTCGTAGACGACGTTTTTCTATTTCTTCTTTTTCTTCTTCTTTACGACAGGTTCCTCTTCATCTTCGTCGTAAGATTTTTTCTTCTTTTTCTTCTTCACGACAGGAGCTTCTTCCTCGTCTTCGTCATAAGAGCGCCTCTTCTTTTTCTTCTTCACAACGGGTTCTTCCTCTTCTTCCGCCTCTTCTGCTGCGGCTTCGCGCTTTTTCTGCAGCATAGCACGGCGGCGCTTTTCCTTGATCGTCAGGTTAGAACCATCCTCATCTTCTTCGTCTTCGTTATAGGAGCGTTTCTTTTTCTTCTTTGCAACAGGAGCCGGTTCAGGTTCGGCAACGGGCGTCGGTTCAGGACGTTCCTTCTTCTTCAGGTTTGCCTGAAGTTGCTTCTTGTCCAAAGGAACAGCGGATGCTTTGGTGATCTCTTCTTCGTATGCTCCGCCCCAAACAGAACCCAGGGCCGTACCGGAGGCAATAGCGTCCTTGAAAATACCCATGGCCCACTCGTCATTTGCCGGCGGTAAAAGACGGAACTTCACGTTACGCACCTGGGTGGGTTCGTCTTCCAAGAAGAGCATCACGTCGAACACGCCCACCTGATATTCCTTACCGTCGGTCCCAGCAGCAGGGGCCGGAATATAGGCGACTATGGAATAGAGGGTACCGTCATAAAGAGCGGAATTCAGAAGTTCCGGGTCACCAGCCACCACATGGACTTCACCGATAGCCTGGAATGCCCAAGGAGCCACTTCAACCTTGAGAGAGAACTTCTGCCATCCACCCTCGGCAGGTTTCAGTTTCAGAAGCGAACTCGAAAAAGCCTGGAACTCAGGCTTCGTATCCCCCTGTGCAAAACTCAGCACAGCGAGCGCCATAAAAAGCACGCATAGCAGTTTTTTCATCATCCTATCCTTTTTTGTTTAATCTCAAACATACCATAGTTTTTGAAAAACAGAGCCTTGGCAGCCTCGAACATCGGGTCCTTTTCATCCGGGTTGCGGCATTCCGTATAAATGCGAACCTTCGGTTCGGTACCAGACGGACGGACCAGCATCCAGGAGTCGTCGTCAAAGATGACCTTCACGCCATCGAGGGTGAGGAGCTGCTTCACGGTCTTTTCGTTGTTACCGACCATAACCTTTGCACCCGGTTTCGCAATATCGGCGATGGCGTTCACCTTGGCCTTCAGGGGTTCGCCCACCAGGGACTTGTCCACTTCAAAACCGGAACGTGTCGGGTAGAAGCGGCCATATTCTTCGTACAGGGCGTCCAAGTATTCACCCAGGTTCTTGCCCGTGGTAGCCATAATTTCAAGGGCGATGAGGAGACCGAACTGGGCATCCTTTTCCAGCGTGTTGTTCAGGCCAGAGATACCGTAGGATTCTTCGAAAGCCACGAGAGCCTTCTGCTTCGCGTTGCGGCTGAGCCACGGGCGGAAGTTCTTGAAGCCCACCGGAGTTTCCATCACGGGCACGCCGAGCTTTTCGGCAATGATGTTCACAAAATTAGAAGTAGCAACGGACTTGGCGACACAGCCCTGTTCCTTGCGCCAGGTAGCCATGTAGTGGAAAGCGATAGCGCCGAACTGGTTCATGTCGATTTCGCGGGTGCCGTCGTAGAAACGGATACGGTCTCCATCCGGGTCGAAGATGGCGCCCAGGCGGAACCAGGACTTGCTTTCGTCCAGCACCTTGCGGACCTTTTCCAGGTTCTTGCTGGACGGTTCCGGAGCGATGCCGCCGAACAGGGAGTCGTCTTCGTTGCGAAGCGTAATGAGGCATTCCGGATTGTCGAGGAGAGCGGCCGGGCGGCGACGGGTAGAACCGTGCACGTGGTCGCAAACGAGAGTCAGGCGGCCCTTCTTGATAAAGTCCTTGATGCGGTCGAACTTGATGGTTCCCTGCTTCACAAGGAATTCCTTGTAAATCTTGAGGGAGTCGATGATTTCCCAGTCGACCTTGCCCACCGGTTCAAACTTCCAGGTGGCCATCATTTCGTTGCTGAGCTTGGTAATTACGTTCGTGATTTCCGGACCGGCAGGACCGCCGTCGGCCGGGTTGAACTTGATGCCGTTGTAATGGCTCGGGTTGTGGCTCGGAGTCATGTTGATGGAGCAGGCGGCACCGAGCATCTCGATGCAGGCGCTGAATTCCGGTGTGGGCATTTCGCCACCGTAGTAGACCTTCACGCCGGCCTTGGCAAACTGGTCAGCCACGGCTTCGCAGAATTCGTGACCGAGCAAACGGTTGTCGTGACCCACAACCACGCCACGCTTCTGGAGTTCGGCAAAATCTTTCACACCGAGAGCTTCAAAAAGTTCAGGAGTGGCTTCCTTATACAGGCGGACGATTGCCGCACCCACCACCTGCAGATTGCGGAGCGTAAATTCGGAACCGATTTCGCCGCGCCAACCGGAGGTACCAAAACTCACCTTGGCGGGCTCCTGGGAGGTCAGAGCGACCTGTTTCACCTGTTCGACCAGACCCATGTCTGTGGCAGGATTGAACTCGGGGGACTGAATTTTCTTCCAAATCTGGGTAATATTATCCATAACGGTTCCTTTTAAGTTTAGCAAGGAAAATTTAGTAAAAACACGTCACCCAACCACTAAATACCAACCACCAAATAGCTATATTCCCCCCCATGGTTTACGTTCTATTGATTCTCGCCAGCTTAATCGGCATCGCCATATCTGTTTTTTACCTGCGTAAGAATATTGTACGCATTCGCGAAAAAAACAAGAACGAGCCCAAGGCCTATAAGCGCGGGCTCAACTATGTCATGACCTACCTGTGGTATGGTTACCTGCTGGTATTTTTTGCAGGGCTTACAATCAACAACCTTGGGAACTGGTAGCCTGTTTCCATCGTTCGTAAAGGAACAGCGCTATTAAGTTCTTTCCGTCGATAAACTGACGGGCGGCCTCTTCGTACGGAAGCACCACGGTCTTAATCCACTCTATTTCTTCGGTGTACTGCTGGTCCTTGCCGTCCAT
Organism: Fibrobacter sp.; assembly: GCA_017503015.1. Classification (NCBI taxonomy): domain Bacteria; kingdom Pseudomonadati; phylum Fibrobacterota; class Fibrobacteria; order Fibrobacterales; family Fibrobacteraceae; genus Fibrobacter; species Fibrobacter sp. The sequence continues at coordinate 18,992 of JAFVTX010000030.1, forward strand.
GGCAGCAAGTTGTTCTGGAGTCACATCCCGCTCAATGGCATACAAACAAATGCGTTCATCTAGAAGCCCACAACTGGCGGCAAAGCCTTCGCTCTTACCGTGGTACCAAAAATCCATCAAGTCAATGAGTTCAGAATCATCGGCCTTGATCTGAGCCTCTTCTTCCAGCTCCGAAAGGGCCACCTTGCGGTAGTCCCCCGTCCAATCCAGAATCCCTGCCGGAATTTCCAACGAGGCCTGCTCGCTGATGGCAAACCTGGGTTGCTTCACCAGCAACAGGTATTTTTTCCCCTCGCAACGAAGCACCACCAAAATTCCGACAGCATTTCCGCGAACAAGGACAATACCGTGAACCGGGCGACCGTCAGGAAGCGTGGCCGTGGCGTTCAGCTTTATAAAGAGCGGTTGGCGGCCATTGCGCAAGAAATCCACCGAGGTAAAATGGATCTTGGTAATATTGAATTTTGCACTAGTCGCTGCAAGCCAGTCCTTGAAAATACGACTTTCCAAAATCAAAGGATAGTCGGACTCGGCAATTTCAGAAGCAAAAGAGTATTCCATAGTCAGTTTTCAGTTATCAGTGATGAGTTTTCAGTTATAGCGGAAACAAGATGCTCTAAATAAAAAATATACGTTTCTCACAACTCATTACTCACTACTCAAAACTCACAACTACTTCCGCTTATTCGGATTCACACTTGTCGCCACCGTAGCCTTTTCCCACACCCCACGCAGGGAGTCCATACTGATGGTGTCGGGAACCATACGGTTGTAATTCAAGTCAAACCAGAACATGTCCTTTTGCGTAGAAGGACCGCAGAATGATTCTGCAGCATCGGGAGTGTACAGTTCACGTACCGCAATCATTTCACGCTTTGTTCCATAAGCCGAGATGGAAAATCTATTGGGAACCACATTGACAGCACCACACTCGGGAATCTTTTCCACATAGTATAAGTGGGTATGCCACAGGGTATCCAAGCGCTCTTGCACATCTCCCAAAGCATTGGAATCATTTTCCCACCCGGCAGATTTACAATAAAACAAGGTGGAATCGGCACATTTCTGGCGCAACGGGACTAAAGCCGTATCGGTCAAACTCCAGCTTCTAGGAAAAAGTGTATCGGGAACCATCTTGTCGCATTTATCCATGGTAAACTTGCAAACCGATTTCATAGGGCGCCAATAATAGACCCTTGGAGTCAAGGAGTCCAAAACCTTCAGAAACGAAGGAGACCCCTTTGTCCGCAAGGGCAACGTCTTTATGGAATCAAAAAGGGAATCTATATAAACCTTAAAAGTATCCAGGCTAAAAGAACCATGACGAACAAGAATCGTATCTAGCAGGGAATCAACATCGTTATAAATCTCTATTTGGGATATTCCCTTCAACGAATTCCTATCGAAAAGCACTTTTAGAACAGTATCCGGCCGAAACATGGGAGACGCGCAGTCTTCTTTCTTGGTCTGGTACTGAATGATGGGTTCCAATTCTAAGGCGGTATCTCGCCACGCCGTATCAATCGTTATGGATTTCAAGGCACAATTGGAAAAAGACCAGATACTGTCCAAATGGATGTACAGGGTATCATCGGCCAGGTGAATCAGGCTTCCTGAATCCAGTTCCGCACCCAAGAAAAATCCTTCACCGCCAAACACATCCGTAGAATTGTATATATCAATAGGGCCGTCATCATCCTGGGTACAGGCAACAACCAGCAGCAGCCCAAAGACAAAGAACAACGGCACTTTCTTGATAAAATTCACAACGACTCCAGGCCCAGTTACAAGCCAATCTGTTCCTTGAATTTAGAAATTTTAGCAGAATCTACCGGATGGCTTTCGGCAAAGAAATCGTTCCAGCGAACAAAATGTCCATTGCGACGAATCGTCAAGTAAATAGCGGAACTGTCCCTTGGTGCAATACGCCCAACCAGGGTTTGCAAGTCCACCCAGGAACCGGGTTCAAAGGAAACAGAATCCTTATCGTAGCGGAAAAGTCCAGACATCTTGGAGGTTACATTATAACCATGATCCAACTCAACATAATAGCCCAAGGAATCCTTGCCGGTTGCCAGAACCTTTCCCGAAAGAATCGGCCTGACGGGAGCCTCCCCTATGCCGCGCAACTTGTCCATGGCGAGCAAGGCCTCTTGGCCACTAAAGTCAAAGTCATCCGAAATGGACAACGACGACCATCCCAATGGCTGTTTTGGGCAAAGCCCCGGAAAACGACAACCCGTAGAAGCATCGATCCATATCATTGAAGAATCCGCCGCTGGAATATGCAAGTAAGCACTGGATATGGAGTCCTCGTGAAGGACAAAAAGGGCCCTTGAAAAATCCCCTATTGGGGCAACCCAATGGATAGATGATGCTGGCCCCTTGCGAAGCGAAGCCACATAGCGCAAGAAACTATTGGGCAATTCTGCCATAGAGTCCCGAACAATCCAAGAGCACTGGCCAAGATTGCCATCCAGCTCAAAAGCTTTCCCTGAATATTTTTCGCAGGCGACTTTCCAAGAAGGCTTATCGTTCATCTCTGCCGAACCAGGCAAGGGCAGCAGATCCACCACCATGGAAAAAAATCCCAAACGGTAAGCCAACAAAAAGGCAAGTCCCAAAAGGATTAGCCGAAACAAAGGAAACTTGTGGGATCCCGATTTGTACTTACGTTTACAGCGGTATTCCGAAAATTCGACGGGCATTCATTACATCAAGATGAACACCGCCAATGCGGCAAAAATCAAAAGGACGACTGCTATCACAGGTGCAACCTTGTGAGTCGTGGGAGGTTCCTCGAATGGATCCTTAATCCCTTGATTTTCCAGGTTGTCCTTCTTCTTGATAATCGCGTTGAAACTCTTGGTAAAGCGCCTGTTGAGGCCTGTCTTTCTTTCGGTCCGCTTTGCAGGGGCCGCACCGCCGCCAATGTTCTGGGAAGCAACTGCTGCGACAACTGCAGGTTCCTCGGAAGCACTGGCAGAACTTTCCTGTTCGGGAGACTGGCTGTGCAGGGAGAAGGACATCATCTCCGCTTCAAAGGAAAAAACCTTCAACTTGGAGGCGAGGCCCGCCTTCATAAGACCGTCAGCAATGGTCTTGCTGTTGGAAAGCAGGGCCAGCATTCCACCCTTGGAAGACAGCTCTTGCTGGAATTGAATAAAAGCGTTATAAGCGTCACTATAGACGAAATCGAGACCCATCAGGTCGACGGCCACAAACTTATCGTCGGGGTTGGCGTCGATTAAGGCGCGAACATCCTTCTTGAATTGCTCCGCATCGAAAGCCCCAATCGGGTTAAGGGGGGCAGACAAAAGGTCAAATATTCCGACTTCGCGATAGTTCTTCAAAGAATTCATGGTCTAAATATAACCAAAAATTAACGAAATTAAAGGTTTTTACTCTTTTTTCTTGATAAAACGCCAATTATTCTTCCCAATAGACGCCACCAGCAGGTGCATTGTAGAGGACTTCATCTGAAGATTCCTTTGATTCGTCGGCACCTTCTTCAGGCTGGACCGGATTTTCGTCGGGAACGGTTCCCTCAGGGGCTGCCGTTTCCGGAGCCGGGTTGGACTTTTCTTCGGCCTCAACAGAAACATCCTGCTCCACAGTCTCCCTTGCCGGAACGACCCGATGTTCTACCGGGGTTGGCTTTTCTGGATGGGAGAACAGATACGGGCTGATGCTGACGCTCACCCGATGGACTGGAGAGAGCACCGGGTGAGATTCAAAGGCATAGTCCACCCGCAAAAACTTAGCGATGACAAGACCCGCACCTGCGGTTACACTTTGAAGGGTCGTGAAACTGCTGAGGCCGGCCCTGAGAGACAGTCCGAAATCAAAAGTGAATTCCACACCGCCGCGACCGCCGGAAAGCCAATCCACCGGGTCGTCCCAGAGGCGGCCGCCGCTATCCTCGTCGGTATCAAAATCCAGACTGCGGGCTTCGTGATGGAACAGTCCCGCGCTCTGCCAGTACAGTCCCAGTGTTCCATAGAGGTACGAAACCGGAAGGGAATAGCTTGCCGCCAGGTAAAATTCCGGCGAAGAGTATTCCACCTCCCCCGACTCCCAGGTTGTGGCAGAAGAGGTCCAGCCCTTCAAGAGGCCCGATACATACAACTTATCCACTGGACGATAGCGTAACCCCGCATCGCCCCGGAATCCCCAGCCGGTCTGGTCCATCTCACGGTACAGCCCATGAAATCCAACGCCAATATCCAGACGAGGCAAAATGCGCCGACCAAAAGTGACCGAAAACATCCAGTCCGCATAGGACAAGGTATTGTAATCGCTCCCTTCGGGAATGGGTTCTCCTTCACGAATATAGGGGATGTCGTCAGCACCGAATCGAGCAAAGGAAATCCCCAGGCCCTGACCCTCGCCCAAAGGTAATGCCGCCGAAGCAAAATCGTACTGGGTATCTTCGAAATAAGCCGTATGGGAAAAGCTAGCCCACCCATAGCGGATATTGGATAGCTGGTACGGATTGGAAACCAAACCTAGGTAATCCCCGTCTACCGCCATAGTGGCCGACCCCAAAGCCGCAGAACGGGCTCCGGGCTCTGTATCCAAGGTCGCATTCGCTCCTGACACGCGATCCATGGCGAACACCTGAACCCCCATCCCGAACAAAAGGATGGCGCACCACAAACGTGGTCGGCTGAACGCAGCAAAAGATTTTAATGTCATTGACATTTTCTCCAAAACAAAATAGATTTTTTTATCGACTCAGATGTAATTCAATGAATCTTCAAAACCACATATCCAATTTTTTGACCTACCTGGAAACCCGACGCCGGTTTTCTCCTAGAACAATTGACACCTACCGCAAGAGCCTGGACAAGTTCCTAGCACTTGTAGGTGAAGAAGCTCTCCTGGAGTCTTTTTCGGAAATGCAGGTCAAAAGTTTCGTATGGGATTTGAAAATGCGGCAAAAGCTTTCCCCCACAAGCATCTGCGAACACCTGGCCGCTCTAAAAAGTTTCGGCAAGTATCTGGTCCGGTCCTCTATTTTGGAAACCAACCCGACAGAGAACATCCCCATGCCCAAACGGCCAAAACGCCTGGTGGCGTTCCTCGGACAAAAGGACCTTTCCGAAGAAAGATTTCCCGAAATTGAAAACCCGACTCTTCCGCAGGTCCGAGCCCGAGTATTGCTGGAGCTCATCTACGGTTCGGGACTCCGCATTTCGGAATGCCAAAGTCTTACCTGGGACCGCCTGCGGGAAAAAGAAAGGCTGGTTCGTGTGCTGGGCAAGGGCAACAAGGAGCGGATTGTTCCCATCACGGACGCCCTTGTGGAACGCCTAGGGCTTTTCAAGGCCAAGCTGACCGAAGCGGGGCACCTGGTTTCAGCCACAGGATTTGTCTTTGTCAGCGAAGACGGTAAACCTTACAGCATCCGAACTCTCCGAAACGATATCCAAAACCTGCTTCGGGACATCGGCTGGGAAGGCAAGGCCAGCCCCCATGTGCTGCGGCACAGCTTTGCCACCCACCTGCTGGAAAACGGTGCCGAAATCATGAGCGTAAAAGAAATGCTCGGGCATTCCAGCATTTCCACCACACAGATTTACACTCACGTGAACGCGGAACGGCTGAAGCAGGCCTTCAAGAAGACTCACCCAAGAGCGTGAGAAATCGAGTTGTGAGTTATGAGTAGTGAGTGGTGAGTAGCGTATTACTTCCGTTACTCAATTACTATATCCAAACTTCAAAATTCTTTTTATCTATCGAAGCTCACAACTCGTAACCGACAACTGAAAACTAATTCCCTACTACATTTTCTATATTCTTAATAGAAAAAAAGGAGTTTATATGGTCGCCGAAGGTGAACACAATAAGTGGATTGCTCTGCTTCTCTGCATATTCCTAGGATACCTGGGAATCCATCGTTTCTATGAAGGTAAAATCTGGACAGGCATTCTCCGGCTCTGCACGGCAGGCCTCTGTGGAGTTGGCGTTGTCGTAGATGCAATCCTCATCGTGATGAAGCCGGAGAAATACTGAGTGAGTTATGAGTTGTGAGTGATGAGTTGTGAGTGAAGCTCAGTTGTTCCTTCGGCCTGGATCCTTCGTCGCTGCACTCCTCAGGATGACGCCTCTTGTACCAACGACCTCAAACCTCGTGCCTCGAACCTCATACCCCAAAGCCTCTTGCAACCAGCGACCCCCTAGATCCTAGCCCCTAGATCCTACCCCCTAAATCCTATGAAACACCTATTCGTCATCGCTACCGGAAGTGCCGGAAAAATTAGAGACTTCGCCCACATTCTGGGAACCGATCATTACGAATTCCAGACCTTGAAAGACATCGGCTTTGACGTCGACATCGTAGAAGACGGCAAGACCTTTGCCGAAAACGCCATCATCAAGTCCAGCACCACCGCCCGCTGGCTTATGGAACGCGGGATCGAAGCTACCGTGCTTGCCGACGATTCCGGTTTGGAGGTTTTCGCCCTGAACGGGGAACCCGGAATCTACAGTGCCCGCTATAGCGGAGGCCATGGAAACGACATAAGCAACAACGAACTTCTCCTGAAAAAGCTGGAAAATATCGAAGACCGCAGGGCCCGTTACTTCTGCGCCCTTTCGTACCAGACCGTTTCGCAAGTCGACGGAAAGTTCAGCATCAGCGAGCCTCGCATCTTTGAAGGGGAATGCCGCGGCACTATCAACCACGCCCCCGTAGGCGATATGGGCTTCGGCTACGACCCCCTCTTTGTACCCGACGGCGAGACCCGCACCTTCGCCCAGATGGAACTGGAAGAGAAAAAGGCCATCAGCCACCGGGGAAACGCCATCCGCGCCCTGAAAGCGGCACTTGTAAAATAGTGCGAGCGGTCTTATTCTAGCGCGAACGGTCTTACGTGAGCCGGAACAGTCGATATTAATCGGCTGTGAAGGCGAGAGTGAGCGCAAACCGGAGAGACTGTCCCTGATTTTAGCGCGAACGGTCCTTACGTGAGCCGGAACAGTCGATATTAATCGGCTGTGAAGGCGAGAGTGAGCGCAAACCGGAGAGACTGTCCCTGATTTTAGCGCGAACGGTCTTTTACAGCGGAAAAAGCGAATAGTTTTCCTTGGTGTAGGCCCGCGTATAGGCGTTAAAATGCCACCATTCGCTACTTAGAGGAACCCAACCCGCTCGAAGCATAATAGAGCGCAAAATCTTGCGGTTGTTTACCTGTTGTTCCGTAAGGCGACCGCTTTGCAGGGCATCCGCCTCCCCTACCTCGCCTGCGCACCGCTCAAAGGAATCAAAGTCCGTTCCCATGTCCAGCAGGTTCCCTTCGGCATCGGTGATGCTCAGGTCCAGTGCAAGTCCATAATTGTGGAGCCCGCCGGTAACGCCAGATGACACATAGTTAGAATAGGGCGTGCCTGCCACCGTACGTTTCAAGGCCGACTGGGCATACAGAGGGCGGGAGGCATCGAAAATCACCAGCACAGAGCCCGGCATTTCCTTCTCCATAATCTTGATGGCCCGTTTGAGCTTCGGCAGGGCGTCTTTATGGACAAAAGCCCGCTGCACTCCGCAATACAAATCGTGTCCCGTCACGTTGTTGAAAGTGCCATACCGCAAGTCCATGCGGAGCCCTTTCAGGCGGGTGATTTCTACCATATTGGAATCCGTAGTGGCAAATTCAATCCACTTCTTGACCGAAGAACAGAAACGCAGGGGCTTTTCGGGCTTGGGCGGCACGAACAAGGAATCCGTCTCGTGAGCAAAAGCTACAGCACATAAGAGAAAAACAGACAGAAATAACGTCTTTTTCAAAACTTGCAACTCATAACTCATTACTCACAACTCACCACCCATTTCACACTACACATTTTCGCACCATTATATTCCCAGCTGCACTTCTACGCCGAACTGCAAGTAAAGTCCCATGCCTTTCGCCATAAAGGGAACCAGGTCGTAACCGTCGTTGGAATCGCCATCGGCATCCCTGGTCACCCAAGAACGCTCACGGGCGTTCTCGCCGCCCAAGAACTTGAGAGCGGGCACATCCAGCTTGGCAAAGATGTTGTCCACTTCCAGGTAGAACCGGGCACTCCTGAAGAAATACTTCGAAGTCATCAGGTCCAGATTCAGGCGCAAGTCGGTGCGGAACAAGTCCGTAAATTCATTCAGGTCCTTGAGCCTGCGTTTGCCGTTGGTGCCATCGGCACTGGAAGGTTCTATCTGGTAATAGTACAAGGGCCTGTGCCACAAAGCATGGTGGGTCAAGATGACCGAAACCAGGGAGTCCTTGCGGGGGTAATAACGGAAATGAGAAACCACGTCCAGTCGGGAGTTCGCCTCCCACGGGAGGGAATTGCCAGAGCCTTCCAGTTCGTATTCGCCATAGACGGAACTGATATTGGTGGACATGGAGAAATGGTGGGATGTTTTCCACTCCATCTTGGCACCGCCGCCAAAGACCCAGGCGAAATCCACGTCGGTCACGTCTTCGTACTGAGCGTAGGCCTTAGGCATGGGCAGCAGCGGATCAGGATAGTAACGGCCAAAACCAGAAGCCTGCACATCCAGGTACTTGGAACGGTAACCGAGACCCAACTTGGCAGAGGTTCCCGATTCTAGACGGCCCGTCAGGTCGCCCTTGTCGTAGTAGGGTTTCCAGTCGCTGCGGTAGGCGGCGTTTCCGAACAGGCGCCAGTAGGCGGTATCCGCTCCCGACAAGTTCCGTTCCATGTCCAGCGAGGCCGTAGGAGCGGCCTTGTGGTCCATGGCGTCGGCCACGGCTCCCGCAGAAAGAATGTACTGGTAGTAATCCCGTTTCCAGTCCAGACGACCCGTTCCGGAAACAACGCCCGTCTGGTAGTCGTCGGACTGTTCGCCGAAATTCAAGTAGTTCCTTTCCAAAATGTGCTGCTCGTAAAGGAGAGCGCCGCTGAGCTTAGAGCCCAGAATATTCCCCTTGAAATTCTTGTCCAGCCCACCCGAAATGGTAGTGTGGGTATAGTCGTAACCGTCAATGAAGGACCGTTGAGCCTGGTCCATATTGACGCCCTCGGCAGGAGTCTTGAACCCGGTGGTATCCCGCAGGGTATCGCTCAGGTATTCCCGGACAAAACCCGCGTGGGCGCTGGTCCCAAAGCGGGAAGCGTATTCCGCCCCCAACACCAGGTAATTCTGCTCACCCGCGATAATATCGATGGAATTTACCTCGTCGTAGGCCGTAGAAGTATCTTGCCGGATTTTGTATTCGTCGGAACTGTACAGGGTGCGGATTGCCCAGGTGTTGCCCATGGAATCGGAACCGTTCAGTTGGGCGTAAATGTCAAAGGCTGTCAGGTCGAAGGGGTCCGAAGACTTGACCCGGCAATCGTTTACACAGTCGCCATCACGCTTGCGGAATTCTGTAAAGAATTTTTCGCCCAGGTTCTTGAGCATCTCGCCGTCCAGCCTACGGAAAGCGAAACGGAAACTATCCCAGAAAAGCCAAGGGGCATCCACCACCACTTCTTGCACCGTAAGGCCAACGGCACCCTTAAGCCCCCACTCTCCCTTGGTCTGTTCGGGCAGGTATTGGATAGAGGTGGCAAGGCCCTGGCCGATTGGGCCCGAACCGTAATGGTCATGAACTTCAATCCCGCTCAAGATGTGGGGGTTGATTACCGAAAGGTTTCCGGGAAAGCCCACATCCAGGTGACGCATGTTGGGAATCCGGAGCCTGCCCAAGTGGTAAGCCACGTCCCCCGCACGGGAACCGTCGTAGTAAAGAGCACTGCTAAAATCTTTCTGGCCCGAGATTCCCGGCATCTGGCTCAGGTGTTCCGTCACATCGAAACGCATGCCCGCCGCATCTTCCAGCTTGTCCACCGAAATGGTACGAACCGGTTCCCACTTCTCAGGTTCTCCGCCGCCGACGATGGTGCTTGCCCCCAGGTCCCGCAGGTTCGACGAAAGGCTTACCACCATGTCCAGCACATCGGCAAAGTCCTGCAACTCTACAAAGACGCTGTCGTAACCGGGCTTCTTGAACACCAGGGCCGCATTACGGGAATCAACCGTAAACTCGAAACGGCCATCGGAATTAGTGGTCCCCAGTTTCTTGCCAGACCGGTAAGTCACCTCCACATCGGTAATAGGCAGTTCCGACTCCGAATCCACCACCACACCCACAATGGGCGTAGGCGTCGCGGCAAAAGCGTATGCCGCAAGCAGGGCCAAAATCCAGAGCCATCTAAAGTTCATAAGACACAATGTAGAAAAAATGCCTTGCTATTTGACCAAAATTTGCCGAACCCTTGTCACATTCCCAACAGAAACACGGACAAGGTACAATCCAGAAGGGATGGACTCAAAACTCACAGAATGATTAAGAGATCTCTTTTTCAAGTTACCCATCATGTCAAAGACAAGAATACTGACATCGGAACCTTGTGAATTTACCACCAACATGTTATCCGAAACAACAATTTCAAAGCCTTCAGCAGGCATGGGGTACAATGTCTGCGTCTCTCGACTTCCCGAACTAGACCCTGCGCCTTTTTCAGAGGAACTAGAAATTACACTTTCCGAATAACTCGACTCAATGTTTTGTGAAGAACTAGATTCTGCTATTTCCGAAGAACTTGACTCAATGTTTTGCGAAGAACTGGATTCCGCTATTTCCGAAGAACTTGACTCAATGTTTTGCGAAGAACTGGACGCATCATCCATAGAACTTGAACTTTCACCATGCAAGCGTTGAACAAGGTGGAGGGTCGACTCTTTCTCTATATTGTAATCTGCCAAAGTATGACCATCTTCCAGTTGTTTCCCAGCAAAGATTAGTCGTTGTTCCTCCGTAGGAATGTTCTCCTTTCCCTGAATTTTCACCTTGACCGCATCTATGGAATCACTAGGTTCCACCTCCAACGTCAAAGTTTTTCCCGTCAGCATCTTTACAAAAATTTGCATCGCACAAACATTCGTTGCCACTACGAGAATCAACAATGCAGCAATTCTTTTGTAAAACAACCCTTTCATTTTTGCACTCCCAACATTTCATTACCCGAATTTTATGCCAAATATAAAAAAACGCCTCTTGCTTAACCCCATACCTCTGCTTCCTATTCCTACAGTCTAGCCCCTAGATCCTAGTCCCTAAATCCTAGCCCCTACCCCCTATTTACTACATTTCTGCCATGCGCGTTTATCTCGTACAGATGGAATCCGTTCCGGGAGAAAAAGAAAAGAACTTGGAAAAGGCCAGGCGTATAGTACTCGAAGCCAAGCCCATACGCGAAAGCCTAATTCTTTTCCCCGAAATGTTTGCCACGGGGTACATTCCTGAACGCGCAGAGGGACTTGCCGAAGATTTCGAAACGGGTAGCGGCATAACGGCACAAATGCTGAGCGGACTCGCAAAAGAAACGGACTGCTTCATCTTAGGTGGCGGCATGCACCGCGCAGACAACGGCTTTACCAACCGCATTTGTCTTTACGGCCCAGCAAAAGCAACAGACAAACAGCTTTACTACGACAAGGTCCACCCCTTCTTTCCGGAGCAAAAAAATTTCACCCCCGGCAAAGAAATTACTTTGTTCAAAATCCAAGACATTACCCTGGCAACATCCATCTGCTACGACCTGCGATTCCCCGAAGAATTTCGAAAAGCTAGAGCCAACGGCGTTCAAGCCTTTACCGTACAAGCCTCCTGGCCTGCCGTGCGCAACGAACACTGGGAAACACTGCTGCGTGCACGGGCCATCGAAAATCAGGCTTATGTTCTTGCGGTGAACAACGTCTCTGCCGACGGCACCTACATCGGTAATTCGCAGGTCATCGCTCCCGACGGAGACATTATCGTAAAGGCAGAAACAAAAAAAGAACAAGTGGTTTCTGCAGAAATTTCGGCATCTGTTGTGGAAAAAATCCGTAAGGATTTTCCCATCTTTTAGCATTTACATTTTTCGTAAGTGATTTACATCACAGGCATATTCCAACGTGGAGTATTCCTGTTTGAAAAGACAAAAATTTTATCTTCATAGCATTCAAGAAGTTACGATTTTAATGCCGCTAAAATCGATTTTTATTTCGACGATAAGAAAAAAATAACTTGGGGAATTGTCATGCTTTTGTCATAAAATTAATCTAAATTAGTGAACAAATGGGAAAGCGAGGTGCCTTATGACAAACCTGGACTTGAACAAAATGAACTACGCAAGAGCCCTGATCAGGGCTGGAGTCGCTAGGGATTTGATACTCAAGATTACCTCCATTTCCAACTACCAATACGCCCAAATCCAGCGGGAATTGCTGGCCGCCTAGCGTGCAACTGGTATTGGAAATCGAAGCGCAACCGGCCACTAACGGAGTGGCAAGGCAAGGGGCATTGGCCTCGTGCCGCAGGGATGGTTCCCTCTTCATTGAATCCAGAGACGGTCTTAAGCCCGGCCAATTTATATTGACCCCCGCTGACAAATTTCCCTGGAATCAATTTCTCCCAAAGCTTCTTGCCGCCTGGCAAATGGGGGACATGGAAGATGTTCCCGCAGCATTCCGTCCACAGAAGAGAATCCCCGAATTCGTGCTGGAAGGCTTTGACAAAGAACCTCTGGAAAACCAGCTGAAAATTCTTTCTACCTTGCGCAAACGAGGATTCTTTCCAAAGCTTCCAACCAAATGATAAACCTGCAGGACATCATCGGCAAGCGCTGGTACATGGGCAAGGGCCGCACACCCACCCATGTTGAACAAATTGACGAACTCACTATCGGCAACGCCTCCATATCCCTTGTATCCCTGCGATTTCGGGAAGGGGAACCTGACCTTTACCTGCTCACCGAAAATGACGATTTTATTGGGCCCTTATTATACCGTGCCCTCGGGAAAACCGTAGGTTCCAAGAGTTTCAGAAGCAAGAAAGGAATCTTTTCGTTTGTAACCTACAGCAAATTTGGACGGGAAGACCTTGAATCGCTGAAACCCATTTCTGCCGAGCAGAGCAATTCTTCTTTTGTTGCTCCGGGAAAACTGTTCTTCAAGATTTTCAGGCGCCTGCAGGCCGGAGCCCATCCCGAAGAAGAAGTTCTGCGTTTCCTGAACGAACAGGGCTATCAGGGAAGCCCCGAACTGCTTGCCTCTTGCCGCTACACCAGTGACAGCGGCAAGACCTTCGTTCTCGGGATTCTAGAAAAGCACATCCCCGGCGCCCAAAACGCCTGGGATGTTTTCACCCGGGAACCAACCGCTGAAAAGGCTTACGAACTGGGGTGCGAGACCGCCCGCATGCACATGGTCCTGCGTGAAATGGACGGATGCGAAGCGCCTTCGGAGATGCCACCGATTGAACGGTTGAGTAGGCTTTTAGAACAAAACGCAGCCAGATTCCGGGTCGGGGCCCGGAATGACGAGTCTGGAGACGCAAAGGGGTTTCCGGACGCTGCCGGGAATGACGAGTTGACTGCCGTTCAAGTCATCCACCCCCACCTGCAAAAAATCTGGACCGAAACAGCCCCGAACATAAGCGCCATTTTTAAGCCACAACGGATTCACGGGGACTTTCACCTAGGGCAGGTCCTGATGACGCCCGACGCGCATTTCAAGATTATCGACTTCGAAGGAGAGCCTACCAGAAGTCTGGAATTCCGCCGTGGACTCCGGAGCCCCGCCGTAGATGTGGCGGGAATGATCCGCAGCTTCGCCTACACCGAAGCCGTCAGCAAAATAAACATGGACAATGTCCGACATGCTTTTATCCGGGGCTATGCAAAAACAGCAAATGTTCCTGAAGACGCCCTGCAGCAAGAACTAAAGCCCTACATTATAGCAAAGGCCATCTACGAGGCGTGTTATGAATTGGAATTCAGGCCTGACTGGTTCTGGATTCCGGCAAGGGCGTTAATCCAGCTCGCCAATCCAAGGGAATAGATTATCCTGTTTTTCCAGCTTTTCTAGAATGCTTTCGCCGGAGCGCTTGCGGCCAAGCATCAGCGCTGACGTAGCCGCCGCATAAAGGGCGCAGGCGTTCTTGTAGTGGGTATTCTGGCGGAACTTGGCGTAATCGGCGGCAGAGTTGTTGTGGATCATGAACGCCCAGTCCGAAGCCTGGAAAAGCACCAGTTCGCGAGCCACCTGATCGTAACAGCGTTTCAAGAAACTGGCCAAAGCCTTGGGAGCCCTGTTCTGCCTGGCTTTCAAGTCGTTCATCATGCCCCGCATCTTGAAAAACAGCGGGTAGGCCCAGCTCACCTCGTCGTTCATCCAGACTTCGCCAAAGCCGCCCTCGCCCCAAGACGAAAAGATGGGGTCATGAATATCTGGGTCTGGAGAGCTTTGCATGGTGTCTTCTAGAGAGGCCATTTCCACTACGCGGGAACTGGCGGCCCGCTCGAACAGTTTTTCGATGAACAGGGGACCTTCGAACCACCAGTGTCCAAAGAGTTCGGCGTCGTAAGGGCACAAGATGGAGACCTTGTTGCCATCCATCTGGGGCAAGAGTTCGGTAACGGTCGCTTCACGGTTCGCCACAAACAGGCGGGCGTGATCCTCTACCAGGCGGAGCGCATTCCAAGGGCGGTAAATCTGCTTGTCTTCGCTGCCGGTAATGCGGTAATACTTCAGGCCCGTCTCTATGGGAGTCTTGCCCGCCATAAAGTAATCGCCCAAGTATTCGGGAGTGCGTTCCTGGGAAATATCCTTGAAGAATTCCCGGTATTCCGGATGCCCAGGGTAACCTGTCTTACGGCTCCAGACCTCCATAGAGCTGCTCTGTTCACGACCCATGCAATAAAGCCCCGCAGGGGTCTTTATTGGCGCAAATACTCCGTATTTGGGTGCGGGCTTTGCCAAAAGCACGCCATGGGTCTCCAAGAAGAAATACTTGAAGCCGAATTCAGCCAGAATGGAATCCAGCCCCTGGAAATAACCGCACTCCGGCAACCAGAGCCCGCTGGGCTTGCGACCGAAGGCCTCTTCGAAGGCGCGGACGGTAATGCCCAACTGCAGGCGGATTGCCTCTACATCTGACTGGTAGGCGGGCAAAAACGGGTGGGTCCCAACGCAGGTAATGAGCGTCAGCTTGCCCCGTTCTTCCAGTTCCTTAAGAACCGGGACAATTTCCATGTCGCAGGGGCCTTCCCAAGTGCTGATCAGGGCCAGCTGCCGACGGTAATAAAAATCCACCACCTCCGACAAGGCTTCGTCACCGCGGGCGCGAACACGCTCCTTTTCCAAAAGGTCCAGCTGCTTGTGCAAATGCCGGGTAAACTTTTCCAGCAGGAGCTTGTCGGTAAGCATGGCAAGCAGGGCCGAAGACACGCTCAGGTTCAGGGTGCCGGGCACGCCCTTCTCTTGCAGGCGCCAGAGCATCTGGATCAGGGGCAGGTAGGTTTCCGCCATAGCCTCGAAAAACCAGTTCTCTTCTAAGAACCGGTCAAATTCAGGCTCACGCACAAAAGGAAGGTGCGCGTGGAGCAGCAAGTGTATCTTGCCGGGGGCGGACATAGACGCCGGACCTTGGAGCGACCCTCGCGGGAACTACTCCGTACGCTTCACCACGATAGGAACAATCGTCGTCGGGAAATCGCCGTCCTTGTCGGTGGCGAACACCGGGATAATCTTCGTAGAATCGGGCAGGTCCTCTTCGAAGCTAAATGTTCCGTCCGGATTCAGGGGGAACGGTTCGCCACGCACCTGCAGGTGAGCGTCAGGACGGGTTCCGCCATAGACGATCAGGCGGGTCTTGACCCACAGGAAAAAGTCCTTGCCGTAGTTCACGGAATCCTTGGGGAGTTCCAGCTTATTGCTCTTGAGGGCTGCACTGGAAAGAGCGCCCGAGAACATGGAGCCCGAAGAGCTAGAGAGGCTTTCAAGCCAGTTCTTGGCAGACATGCTGGAAAGGCCCGAGCTGCCGAACCCGCCGAGGGCGGCACCGCCCAAAGAGGCCCGGACAAAGGCGTCGTTCAGGTTCACTTCGGAACCGTCCGTAGAGTAGGCCTGCACAGGAGCAGATTCCACGAGAGGCATAAAGTTCTTGCCGGCGGCAAAACCCAGCACGGCCACCGTCTTTTCGGAAGCCTTGTTCTCTACATACCAGCTGCGGGCATCGGCCGGCACCTCGATATCGTGGAACTTGCGCTTCTTGTTGCGCTTGACCGTCAGGTCGCCAGAAATGTTGAACAGGCGGAGCACCAGCTTGCCCTTACCCTTGCGGGCACGCTTGATACGGTCTTCGGAAACATCCCAGAAGGCCTGCATCCAGTTGGGGTCCTTCTGCATGAGCACCAGGTATTCGGCGTCGTAGGACTGGGCCAAAGAAGCCGTCTTTGTTACGGGCTTTGCAGAAGCCTTGACCGTGGAAACCTTTTCGGTTGCCTTCGCAGTCACCTTTGCTGCCGCTTTCGTAACTTTCTTGGCCGTAATGTTCTTGGACACGTCGGTCTGTTCAGAAGCCTTAGGAGCTGACTTTGCCACCTTGGCAAGGGCCTTTGCCGTCGCCTTCACGGCTTCGGCCACCTTCTTGATAGACTTGGACCTGTCCAGAGTCTTCTTGGCGGATTCCACCTTCTTCGTTGCCGTTTCCACAGCGGCCTTAGCCTTGGTCGCCGCAGTCTTTACGGTCTTTTCGACCTTCTTTTCTACAGCTTTTGCCGTAGTCTTGGCAGATGCCTTCGGGGCAGCCTTCTTTGCTACAGCAGTTGTTTTCTTGACAGCCATTTTCAGCCTCCTTTAATAAAACTTCTAGCGGGTCTGACCCCAGTTGCCGACACCCATCAAGCCTATGCGGAACCCTAAAAAGATTTCATCCCACCCACGGCCAGAATCGGCAAAACGCTTTCCTCCCTGGAAAGACAAATCCAACGTTGTCCCCTTACGGCCCAAAGGGAATCCAGCACCCAAAGAACCGCCCAGTTCATAAACATCCTTCACATACCAGGTCTTGTACCAACCTCCCAAACGGTAGGTGATGCGATCCAGGTACGGGTCATAGAACATGGGGCTTCCATCGCGTTGGAGCCCGAAAGCGACCAACAAATCTTTCTGGGTTTCCGTGACAGATTCCATATTGAAACTGCCACCGATGTTTTCGATATCCTTGTCCCATCCGCGGGCCGCAATGTCAAACATCACATTGTTCCGTTTCATAAAGCGGAAATTCATGCCCGCGGCAAGCATTGCAGGAACATCGATTTCCCTGGATTTCTTGGTAGGAGCCAAGGTATCCAGTTCGCTCATGCGGAAATTGTAGTCCAATTCGTTCAAAAGGGTATGGGGCGTAGTGTAAGAGAAGTAGAACGAGGACTGATGGCCGCGATACTGCAAGGCGGCCGTATAATATGCCGGATGGTTCTTGATTTCCCAAGTGCCATCCACGTAGTCAGAAATTTCGGCATTGCTTACCGCCCAAGTATCTTCAGAAGAAAGCCCTTCCGTATTCGGGCCCATAGAAATTTTGCGTATGGAGTTGCCCATCACCACGTGGGCCGACGCACCTACGGAGAAATTGCGGATGACCGGCAGGCGGAACGTGTAGCTCGGAACAATCTCGTAGACACTGCTCTGGTATTCGATGGTGGTTTCCAGCGAATTCTTACCGTTGCTCACTTCTTCGTTCAAATTAGACGCATAGCTCTGCCACAGGGAAAGTCCCATGGCACCAAAGCCGCCCATAGGGAACGACAGGTTGAACGAGGGCATGGTGATGTTGTTCACCCCGAAATTATCCCCGTGATTTTCCAAGGATACCATTTCTATCAAGAAATTGACATTGAAAACAACCTTGGTATCGAATGCATTGCGGGCAGGGTTCAGCACCGAAAGACCTTCGGCATCTCCCGTCTTTGCACCACCGGCATAACCGCGGCCCGCCGTAGACGCCATACCGCCGGCCACCTGCTCCTCGCCAAGAGCGTCAAGACCGATGACAGAGGCGAAACCGCAGACGGCTAAAGCAAGGAGAATAAGGATAATCTTTTTCATTACTTATCCCCCCTCTTGTTTGCAAGCCAGAGTTTCAAGGTCGAGGGCTGCTTCATGACGGAACTGAAATCGTAGCGGGCATGGTCAAAATGGGAGAAAAATACATAGGATGTATCTTTCTTAGAGGTCACGTGGTCAGAATACGAGGAATCCTTCGGCTGCAAGACCGGGTAACCCAGACGCATCATCATCTTGAAGGTGCGGCCGTCGCGAGCACGGTTGATAAAGTCCCGAAGGCCGTAAGTCACCTGCAGAGTGAGAGAGTCCCCTTCATAGAAAACCATATTGGGGTGACCTTTGGACGCAATCAAAGACTTGTTCAACTTGTAGGCCTCCATCTGGCGGACGCTTTTGCCTGCGCTATCCGTATAGGAGCCTACCACAACCTGGATGGGCAGTCCCAGTTCGTTTGAACCCTGGCTGTCATCCTTTGCATAAGTCATCTGGGCAAGGACCACCGTCTGGCGAACATCATCGCCATCGTCAGCCATATAAGGGAACTCATCACCATAAAACTCGGACAATGCTTTCATAATAGGAGCACTTTCGTATTCCACAACAAGAGAATCATAGATACCGCCATGGAGAACTAAGCAATCAGAACATGACTCCTTGTTCGAGATGATATGGGCCATGCGGAAGGGATCGTATTCATTATAGCTCTTTTCTTTGGGGAAAGAAACCCAGAGTTTTGGGTACAGCGATGTCCCTGCTCCGTAGAAACGATAGGTTCTTGCCGCCTCCGGAGCAGACAATCTTAGCTGCAGGCGGCAGGCCCGCGAAACACCCTTCATAGCAGTCAACAATGCCGAAGGAAGCGATATTTTCATCACCGAATCCTTAGCAGAAACAGAAATCGAAACAGAGATATCCACCGAAGAATCTGCTTTCCACTTCGACAAGCTAGACAGCCACAAAGAATCAGAAATGTCTCCAACGCTATCTACAAATGATTTAGAAGGGCCCTTGTCAAGTATCCAGCTAACATTCAAAGTCAATTCTTCATTTAAAGGCAGAGAATCAGCCGGGTAAGACTTAGATGAGTAGAAAGGCCTTAAAACATATAGAGACATGTACGCCGTAGCCGAATCAGACTTTTTGAGATCCGCAAAGAAAACGGAATCATAAAAAGCCATGTCAAAAACAAGATCATGGGAAATATTTGCTGTTTTACCAAGCACGGCCCTGTCATTTGCAAGACTTGGGGCAGAGTCCAAAAAAACTTCTGACGAAAGAGGCGTCAGGTTTTCGACACTCAATGTTTGAACACTATAGCCACCAGGAATTCCCTGGTCAGAAAGCCAGTCCGTCATAACAGTCTCATCGGAGTCAAAGATACAAGCAGACAAGGCTAAAGCCATCAACAATAGGTAAACAAATAAAATCTTTTTCACCCAGGTCTCCTGGTCTAATTCATAAAATACGGATATAATATAGAAAAATAGCCCCATTTTACTATATTTGTGCCGTAAAAACAAGAGGACATTATGGCCCAATTCAACGCCCATTTTAGGAACATCAACGGGGACGATACCTACCCGCTGACCGACGTCATTTACCGCAGCAAGGTGGACGGAAGCCTGCTCGAAGTCGAGCACGACCGTGCAGCCCTTGCCGAGAAGAGCCCCGACGAATGGAAGAAGCTCTTTGCCGAACGCCGTATGAGCTTTGAACCGGCCGACATGAGCGGTATTTGGAGCAAGCGCGAGATGGTGCTCCCCGACATGCCCCTCGAAGACATCGTCACCATGCGCGAAGGCTGGAGCCCGCTTTTTGACGCGGCCCCGCTGGCCAAGGAAATGGGCATCAAGAGCCTCAAGGTGAAGCTTTGCGGCAACTCCCACACGGGCAGCTTCAAGGACATCGGCATGACGGTTCTCGTGAACCAGGTGAACCACATTATCAAGAAAAAGATTCACGAAATTGACGCCGTGGCCTGCGCCTCTACCGGCGACACCTCCGCAGCCTTGAGCGCCTACTGCGCCAAGGCCGGCATCCCGAGCATCGTGTTCCTCCCCGCCGGGAAGACCAGCGTCGCCCAGCTGATCCAGCCGATTTCTAACGGCAGCATCGTCTTGGCCCTCGACACCGACTTTGACGGCTGCATGAAGATTGTGCAGCAGGTCACCGCCGACAACCGCATCTACCTCGCGAACTCCATGAACAGCCTCCGCGTGGAAGGCCAGAAGACCATTTCTCCGGAAATCTGCCAGGAAATGGGCTGGAAGGTGCCCGACACCGTGATTATCCCGGGCGGAAACCTCGGCAACGTGAGCGCACTCGCCAAGGGTTTCGAAGACTGCAAGGCCATGGGCCTCATCGACCGCATTCCGCGCATCATCGTCGCCCAGGCCGAGAATGCTAACCCGTTCTACCAGGCTTACGAACGCGGCTTCGACAAGCTCGTCCCGATGCAGGCGAAGAAGACGCTTGCCTCCGCCATCCAGATTGGTAACCCGGTCAGCTACCCGAAGGCCGTACGCGCCATCCAGAAGACGAACGGCATGGTCGTGAGTGTTTCCGAAGAAGAACTCGCGAACGCCGCCCACCGCGGTGACCGCATCGGTCTCTACTGCTGCCCGCACACCGGCGTGGCCCTTGGCGCCCTTGAAAAGCTCGTGGCCGCGGGCAAGATCGACAAGGAAGAAAACGTGGTCGTCATCAGCACGGCACACGGCCTCAAGTTCACCGAATTCAAGGTGGGCTACCACGAAAAGAAGCTCGAGAATATCTGCTCCAAGTTCGCGAACCCCGTGTTCAAGGCCCCGGCAGACCTGGGCGCCGTCATGGACATCTTGAAGAAAGAGATGGCCGAGAGAAGGCGCTAATGCGCCAGCATTAGCAAATGGCTTTCAGACGCCGCTAAGCGGAGGCTTCTCTTTTTTCTCAACGATACAGAAAAATCCCCGTCGTTGACGGGGATTTTCAATTGTTTCTATACCACTACTTTACTTCTTAACCCTGTGGTAACCGCGAGTGGTCGTCTCTGAGGTACGGGTGTAGATGAATTCCACTTCGGTTGGTTCACCCGCCTGAATAGCGCAATACTTACCATCAATACGGACAACCGTCACCTGATAAATGTAGGGGCCCGTACCAAGTTTTCTACCATTTTGAGCAACGGGGTACATTTTCATGGCCACAAGCATCGCTCCAGCACCATGCAATTTGTTGTCTGCAGAACAGTCATCACTGTATTTGGGCACTCCATCTAGAGCCTTGTTAAACTCATCAATTCCCATTTCCTGGCTATACTGGCTCACGAAATGACCCATGTGGTCAAATACGCGCACATTCACACGGAACGGCTGCATCACGAGGAAGTTAAAAGTCACGCAAGGATCGATTTCGCCTGGGGCATGGGTACACAGCCCTTCTTTGGAATCCTTACCCGCATAGGTAGCGTAAGAACCGAGACTCGGGTCGTCTACAAACTTTCTCTGCAAGTCTGCGCTCACGCTGTTGGGGTCGGCCCCATTCACCATGTCCGGTGTAATGGGAATCATCTTCAATTCGCCCGTAGCATTGTTCGGGAGGCCATCGCTACCAGCGAGATTCGTAAGCTTTTGAGACTGTGCCGTAAAGTCCGGACGGTTGATAGCCTTGTCCTGCTGGACAACAGCTTCCTCATACTTAACCGTCAGCATGACCTTAGCCCATTCATCGGGGAAACCTTCCACCTTTTTACCTGAAGCGGACACAACATCAATAGCATGGGTGTTCCAATACGGATACACCATGTTTTCAGAACCCTCAAGTCCCGTGTAGTTGAAAGCAAGGCCATCACCATTACGGATATTACCGATAATGTTGCCCTGCTCGTCAACAAGAACGCCCTTAAATTCGTAGTTGATGTCACCTGTTCCGTTATCCACCTCAGAAACGCCCGTCAGAAGTACGCCGAACACCTGTTCCTGACCATTCACCACACGACGAACCAGCATGGAATAGCTTGTAGAAGCCGGATCAACCTTACCACCAACTTGAACACCAGCATTAGCCGCAGCCTGCTGTTGGAGAGCCTGCATCGTTGTAGCATCCAACTTAGTATTCATGGTAACAGAGATAGAGGACTGTCCCGCATCTATAGTAGCAAGCGCTTCGGTAATGGTTGGCTGACCATACTTAGAAGGAGCCAGTTCAGAAAGGGAGGTACGAATCAGCATATTAGAACCATCGGTCTGACGGTCTGCATAGAAGAAGTGCAGGTGGTGCCAGGAGCCTTCGCCCCAACCGGTT
The DNA here is from genome assembly GCA_017503015.1 of Fibrobacter sp. Taxonomy (NCBI): domain Bacteria; kingdom Pseudomonadati; phylum Fibrobacterota; class Fibrobacteria; order Fibrobacterales; family Fibrobacteraceae; genus Fibrobacter; species Fibrobacter sp. The sequence goes on from JAFVTX010000030.1 coordinate 41,157, forward strand.
GCATCGCTTGCGCCAGTGCAGTTTGTATAGTCAGCCAAAGGTTCGCCAGCATGGCAACCATGGTTATTCTGGGCCAAGGTCTGAATGTTCACAGCACCGGGGGCGGCCAAGTGGTTACCGCCAAGGTCCACCACAAGTACGCCGTCCACAAAGATCCACATGTCATCGTCACCCACGAACTCAAACACTTCGCCACCGCCCTCCTGGTTGACGGCCCTGTACTTGAACTTAGCGTAGCCCATCATAGTGAAGGCATAGTTGCGCAAGAACTGATTTGCACCGACAGCCTGAGCTGCCGTAGGTGACTTGGGACCGCCGTTAGCTTTCCAGCGAGCACACTCGTCCTTTCCCTTCTGATCATCCTTATACTGGTAGTTGTAAGGCGGGCAGAAAATAGCCAAGGACTGAGGCCCCCATTGAGTACAAGAGGGGTTGATCGGGGTGTTGTTCGCACCCTTGACCTGCACCTGAGGATTACAGGCCGGAACACCAGAATAAATGCCATTAACGACAGAATCCAAAGGTGCGTAACCACCATTGTTGTAGTTGTAATTCACTTGATAAAGGTTGTGGCCCACCGAAGGCAAATCCAATGTTTTGTTGATTCGGAAGTTCACACCTTCCACATCTTCGTACCACTGCTGGAAATTTCCGTTGTCGCACAAATCCGCAAGCTTTTGAATATGTACACCATCGTACATATCATATTCGCCATCAGGTTTTTTCGGATCGAAAACCAGATGTGGTTGAACCATGCCTGGGGTATAGTAAACCTTGTTGGCCCAAGCACCAGCCTGAGCACAGCTAGCCGTCTTAACAGACTCCAGAGGAGAGTTCTGACCATTGGCGTAGTTACGGGTCTTGTCAGCACATTCGCCATACTCCAGAGCAGGGCCAGTACTGACCTGCTGCAAATAGGGCGGAAGCTGAGGGTTTACAATCATCGGCTTGCCATCGACACCAATCATAGACCCATTACCGGAACGATGGTTTCCACAAGACATGTGGAAAGCCGCTCTATCGTACCAAGCCTGATCATACCCCACGCAACCAAGGGTCGCGGCTTCAGCCAACATTTTGTTGCCGCACTGGCCACCGCAGTAATTGTTGTCACCTGTACTGGCAAACTCTTCCGAAAAGTTCTCAAAGTCCGGGTGTTCCACACTAAAGTCGCGGACCACGATGTCCAGTTGGGCGTCTGCAGCAAAAGCGGAACCCGCAAAGCAAGCGCAAGCCGCAATCCATTTTACTGTTTTCATATAACTCAATCTCCACCTATATACAATAGGTACAATATGACCTGTGTAAATATAATCCATATTGGACCCACATGTTAGTCTTTTTTGCGATTTTTTACCGAAAAAATGGGTATTGCATTTTTTCCGTGACTCAAAACAATTGGTTTTCACCATATTTTGTTAAAAAGGATTTACGTTTTCCTATAATTCTCTACATGAACTGGACCGTAATTGTAACCCTGCTCTTTGTACTGCTCTTTGCCCGTATTTTCTGGGCACATGTAAAGGCCAACAACGCCCAAACGGAGGCATTCAAGAGCTTGCCTTCCAAAGACAAGCTGGCAGTATTGAAGGAATGTCTGCTGAACAACCCTACAGAAGGAAACCTCCAGAATTTGGCAAACTTTCTTAAAGAAATCAAGTCAGACTTAGACGTCCAGTCCTATAAGCCCATGATGGAGCGGCAACTGGCACTGGCAGACAAAAAGGAGAGCCTCGCTGAATGGGACAAGCTCTATATGGAGCAATGTGCCTGGGTGGACCAGATTCGCCCGTTGGAGTTCAAGGAGGCTGAGGAAGCCAAAATTGCGGGGAACAGCGAATCCTACATTATCCGCAGCCTAGAAGGTATTTCTAGGCTATATTCTGACAATGCCATTGAAAGCGCCCTTAAACAGCTTGAGCCGGACTATCCCAAGGCTGGAAAGCTTCTGTTAAGTTATACGCAACTTGTAGAAACTTGCACTGAAAGCGGCGCCGACGACAAATCCCTGGAAGCCCTCCGCAAAAAACGAGACGCCTGGGTCGAGGATTTGCTGACGGTGGAAAAATAAAATTCCAACATACAAAAACTTCGCTGATGCGGGGGTTTTAGGGGGTGGCCCCCTAGGAGAGGGGGTAGTGGAAGACGGCTTGGGCGCGAGTATAAAAAGAAATCCCCGCCTGCGCGGGGATGACGGTTAAGCCGGGAAAGACTTCCGTAAAGTGCCGCGCACAAGGCGGCTGAAGCGAGGGGGATTCCTCCCCCATCAGATTAGCCGTGAACAACAAGCCCCCGGGTGTTAACCGGGGGCGGTTGTGAGAGCGAGGGCCAGCCCTAAACTTGACTGTCAGATTCTAGCCCGAGCAGTCTTAAAAATGGATCACGCGGACCTTGATGACCTTGTCGAGCTTGGAGAGCTTCTCGATGATGGAGTCGTCCACCTTGCTTTCCACGTCAACGAGGTTGTAGCCGATCTTGCCGTTGCTCTTGTTAGAGAAACTGGCAATGTTGATGCCCTCGGCACCGAACACCTTCGTGATTTCGGAAATCATGTTCGGAACGTCCTGGTTGATGACCACGACGCGGCTCTTGACGCCGGCATGCGGGTGATCGACGAGGGCCGGGAAGTTCACGGAATTGCGGACGCAACCGAATTCGATGTAGTCCTTCAGTTCTTCGACAGCCATCACGGCGCAGTTTTCTTCGGCTTCTTCGGTAGAAGCGCCGAGGTGCGGGAAGCAGGTCACCTTGTCGTTCTTGATGAGGTCTGCATCCGGGAAGTCGCAGAGGTAGCCCTGGAGGGAACCGGAGGCGAGCATTTCGTTGACCGGGGCCATTTCCACGATGCCACCGCGGGCGAAGTTCATGATGTAGCTGCCCTTGAAGCCGGCGAGGTTCTTGCGGTTGAGCAAGTTCTCGGTCACGCCCTTGATGAACGGAACGTGCACGGTGAGGAAGTCAGACTTCGCAATCACGGTGTCGAGGTCGGCGATTTCCACCTTGTTGGAAAGTTCGTGCATGTTGGCGGCGTTCGGATACGGTTCGTAAGCGATGACGCGCATGTTCTTCCAACGGGCATAGTTGGCGACGAGCACGCCGATCTTGCCGAGGCCAATCACGCCGAGAGTCTTGCCAGCGAGTTCCATGCCGGCGAACTTCTTCTTTCCGCTTTCGACGGTCTTGGCGAGGTCCGGGTCGGTGGTATCGAGGTTCTTGACCCATGCGGCGGCCTTGTCCACGTTACGGACGGCCATGCCGAGCACGGTCATCACGAGTTCGGCAACGGCGTTGGCGTTTGCACCCGGAGTGTTGAACACGCAGATGCCCTTTGCGGAAGCCTTGTCGATAGTGATGTTGTTCACGCCAGCGCCGGCGCGGGCGACAGCCAGCAGGCCGTCAAAGTTGTCGGTATCAACCTGGGCGGAACGCACCAAGATGGCATCCGGTTTTTCGACGGAGTCGGAAACCTGGTAGAACGAGCCAAACAGGCTCAAGCCTTTCTTGGAAATGTTGTTCATCGTCTTAATAGTTGCCATTTTATTGTCCTTTGTTTAAGTTAAAAGTCGCGCCCTAAAGGGCTAGTTGTCAGTTACTAGTTACTAGTTACTAGAGATTTGCTTGACGTTCTTCATAAGAATTTCTCAGAACTAGTAACTCAGAACTGGTAACTTTTACTCATGCCACCTGCCTCTCTCTTTTATCAAATTCACGAGTTCCTCGATGGCGTCCTCTTCGGGGATGTTCTTCTTCACAGCCGTCTTGCCTTCGAACAAGGTAATGCGGCCGGGGCCACCGCCCACGTAACCGAAGTCGGCGTCAGCCATTTCGCCCGGGCCGTTCACGATGCAACCCATGATGCCGATGGAAATGTCGGAGAGGTGACCGAAGCGGGCCTTGATCTTGCCCATCACCTGCTGGATGTCGTAGAGGGTGCGGCCGCAGCTCGGGCAGCTGATAAAGTTCGTCTTGCTGCGGCGGCAGTAGGCGGCCTGCAGAATATCGAATGCAAGGAGCACGCTTTCCTTCGCGCCCTTGTAGCCGTCAATCACGACGGCATCGCCAAGACCGTCGGTGACGAGGCTTCCGATATCGGCGGACACGCGGAGCGTTTCCTTTTCGGAGTCACCAATTTTGGCGTAAAGCAAAATCGGGTCTTGGCGCTTGGCCGACTCCAGAGCCGCTGCCAAAGCGCGCACGCCCGAAACCATCTCGGCGCCGGTGTAGCAGAATACGGAATCTGCGGGCACGCTCGCCGGATTCGCGGCGAACCCCGCGATATCCATGGCGTCCTTGAACTGCACCACGGGGGCTGCATCCAGGCTCGGGAGAGCGAATTCAGCGTTGCGGCGTTCGCCGGTAAGTGCAATCGCGTCGGCCTTCACGCCGACCTTCACCGGGCTGTTGCCACCGATTTCCACGCCGGAAACAGCGACAGGCGTCGTCGCCCTGCGTTCATAATGATACGGGTCTTTTTCGAGAACCGGCACACTGTAAGCCGTCGGAACGGCAGGCAAAGCGCAGGCCTTGATGAGTTCCTGCGCCACCGGGACTTCGGCCACCGGATCTTCGGTCAGGGACACGCGTATCGTATCTGCCAGGCCATCGAGCAGGAGTGCGCCGATGCCCGCGGCCGACTTGAGTCGTCCGTCGGCACCCGCGCCCGCTTCCGTCACGCCCACGTGGAACGGGTACGGCTTGAAACCTTCCTGCTTAATGCGGGCGGCGAGCATGCGGTAGGCGGCAATCGCCACCCGCGGGTTGCTGCTCTTGAGGCTCAAAACGACCTGGTCAAAATGTTCGGCTTCGCACACGGCCAGGTATTCCATGGCGCTTTCCACCATGCCTTCCACCGTGTCGCCGTAGCGGTAAATCATACGGGCTGCAAGCGAACCGTGGTTCACACCGATGCGGATGGCCCGGCCCAGGCGCTTGGCCTCTTGCACGAACGGCGTAAAGGCTTCGGCCACCTTTTCCTTGCCCTCGTCAAACAATTTGTCCGTCTGCTGGTCCAGCGTCAAAATGCCCGTGTCGACAAAATTACCCGGATTGATGCGGACCTTCTCGACCCACTTGAGCGCCTCGAACGCGGCCTTCGGCTGGAAGTGGATGTCGGCAGAAACCGGCACCGTGCAACCGGCGGCACGTACCTGTTTCATCACTTCTTCAAGAGCGGCTGCATCTGCAAATGTGGGAGCGGTAATGCGAACCAGGCCACAACCCACCTTGGCGAGCGCCAGAGTCTCGGCCACCGTCTTCTCGACGTCCTTCGGCTTGGTGGTGGTCATGGACTGAACTAAAATGGGGGCGCCCCCCCCTATCAAAGCCTCGCCAACGCGGACTTGTACAGTTTCCCTGCGGACGGCATTGAAGCGGTCGGCAATATACGGGAATTCGCTAAACTTGGTCATGTGCCCAAATTTAGAAAAGAGAACAACACATAGCAACAGATTTCACTTATTTTACCCTCCCCCGTTGCCACCTTTTATGCATTTTTGTAGATTTATGCATAGAATAAAATTTCAACCATCAGGAGCCATAATGGCACATTATCTTTTTACCTCTGAATCCGTGTCCAAAGGACACCCGGACAAAGTTTGCGACCAAATTTCGGACGCCATCCTGGACGCCTGCCTCGCGCAGGATCCCAAAAGCCGCGTAGCCTGCGAAACACTGGTAAACACAGGACTCGTCGTGATTTCCGGCGAAATTACCACCAAGGCCGTTGTCGATTTTCAGGAAGTCGCCCGCAACACCATCAAGAACATCGGCTACGTGAACCCGGATTTGCAGTTCGACTACAAGGGTTGCTCCGTCCTGGTCGCCCTAGACAAGCAGTCCCCAGACATTGCCCAGGGCGTTAACGCCAAAGCCGCCGAAGGCAAGAAAGACGACAAGCAGGGTGCCGGCGACCAGGGTATGATGTTCGGCTACGCCGTGAACGAAACCAAGGAGCTGATGCCGCTCCCGATTAGCCTCGCCCACAAACTCATGGAAGAAATTCAGAACCTCCGCGAAACAGGCAAAATCAAGTGGCTGCGTCCGGACGCCAAGTCCCAGGTGACTGTCGAATATGACGAGAATGACAAGCCGGTCCGCGTGGACACCGTCGTGATTTCTACCCAGCACGACGAATTCGTGAACGGCAAAGAACTGAAGCATTCCGTAATCGAAAAGGAAATCATCGAAAAGCTCATCAAGAAGGTGATTCCTTCCAAGCTTTTGGACAAAAAGACCCGTTACCTGGTGAACCCGACCGGCAAGTTCGTTGTGGGCGGCCCCCACGGTGACTGCGGCCTCACTGGCCGTAAGATTATCGTGGACACCTATGGCGGCATGGGTCGTCATGGTGGTGGAGCCTTCAGCGGCAAGGACCCGAGTAAGGTTGACCGCAGCGCCGCCTACGCCGCACGCTATGTGGCCAAGAACATCGTGGCCGCCGGCCTCGCCTACCGCTGCGAAGTCCAGTTGGCCTACGCCATCGGCTACAGCAAGCCCGTGTCCGTGCTGGTGAACACCTTCGGCACCGGCAAGATCGACGACCGCAAGATCGAAGAAATTGTCGCCAAGGTATTCGACCTCTCGCCCGCCGGTATCGAGAAGATGCTGGACCTGCGCAAGCCGGGTTACGTGGCTACCGCCGCCCTCGGCCATTTTGGCCGCACGGGTGCACGCTTCACCTGGGAAAAGACCGACAAGGCTGCAGCGTTGAAAAAGGCCGCGAAGGTGTAAACCTCGTTCCATCGGATTCAACCCCAGCATTGGTTCATCTACTTCTTATCCATAAAAGCAGGCTTGACAGAGCCCGCTTTTAAGTGTATATTTGTGCAGTATGGAAGATAAACGCGTCATTTCTCCCGGCAAAAACTCTATGGACGAATCCGAAATGGAGCAGACCCTCCGGCCGCTCAGTCTGGAGCAGTTTACGGGCCAGGCCTCCATCAAGGAGAGCCTTTCTATCGCCATAGAGGCGGCCAAGCACCGGGGAGACGCCCTGGACCATTGCCTTTTTGCGGGGCCGCCTGGCCTCGGCAAGACGACGCTCGCGGGCATCATCGCCAAGGAGATGGGCGTGAACATCCACATCACCAGCGGGCCCGTGCTGGAAAAGGCCAGCGACCTGGCGGGGCTCCTTACGGGGCTTCAAGAAAACGACGTGCTGTTCATCGACGAGATTCACCGGCTGAACCGCACCGTCGAGGAATACCTCTACCCCGCCATGGAAGATTTCAGGCTGGACATCATGCTGGATTCCGGCCCGGCGGCCCGAAGCGTGAACCTGCCCCTCAAGCATTTTACACTGGTGGGCGCCACCACACGCACGGGCCTGTTGACCGGCCCCCTGCGCGACCGCTTCGGATTGTCCTACCGGTTGGAACTCTACGACGAAAAGGACCTGATGCAAATCCTGATGCGCAGTTCCAAGATTCTCGGGATTGAACTGACCCAAGACGCCGCCCAGATTCTGGGCGGGCGCTGCCGCGGCACTCCCCGCATCGCGAACCGCATCTTGCGCCGTTGCCGTGACGTGGCACAGGTCCGCGGTTCAGGCGTTATCGACCTGGAGGCGGCGGAACGCACACTGCAGATGTTGGGCATCGACAGCGAAGGCCTAGACCCCATGGACCGGAAAATCCTCTCCATGATGATTGACAAGTTCGACGGGGGCCCAGTAGGCCTGGGTACCATCGGGGCGGCCCTGGGCGAAGAGACCGACACCCTGGAAGAAGTTTACGAGCCCTACCTGATCCAGAAGGGGCTGCTTTCCCGCACAAAGCAGGGGCGCGTCGCTACCAGCAACGCCTACAGGCTACTCCACAAGAGCATGCCCAGCCACAAAGCCTCCGAGCAGATGGAACTGCCGCTGTAAAAACAGCATAACAAGTGCGGCAACGCCACTTCTTTTGTTCTAAACGGAGCATCGCGGATGCACGATGAATAAATCCAAGACGAACGGACCAGCCAAAAACAAATATTCCCTGTTTAGAAACCGTTTTCTTGTAAAGCAGGCCTTCGATTCGTTATAATAGAGGCCAATAAAACAAAAAAAAGAATTTACGAGAACTTGATTCTCGGATCCACCAGCGTATAGAGTATATCGCTGAAGAGGCGACCCACCATGGCCATGAGGCTGCTGAGGAAGATGATGCCCATGACCACGTTGTAGTCCCGGTTCACCATGGAGTTGTAGTACAAAAGGCCCATGCCGTCGATGTCGAAGACTTTCTCGATAAGGAGAGCTCCCGCAAACATGAGGGTGCAGATTTCGGAAAGGCGGGTAGCAATGGGAATAAGCGCATTGCGGAGCGCATGACGCACCAGGGCCTGCTTGAAACTCATGCCTTTTGCAAGGGCTGTGCGCATGTAGTCCTTGCCCAGTTCCTCCAGGGCGGAGTTCTTCATGAGGAAGGTGAGGAAGGCGAACTCGCTAATCATGTAGCAGAAAATCGGTAAAATCAGGTGATGCCCCAGGTCCACGATTTTCCCGAAAAAGGAGAAATCCTCGAAGTCGTCGCTGGTCAGGCCCCCAAGCGGAAAGATATCCAGGTAGGACCCGCCCGCAAGGAAAATAATCAGGAGGATGCCCAGGGCATAACCCGGCATCACATAGCCCGAGAATATCAGGCCCGAGCTGAGGGAGTCCAGCTTGCTCCCGTGATGCACCGCCTTCCAGAGGCCAAGGGGAATGCAAATCAGGTAACTCAAGAAGAACGAAGTGATTCCGAAAAACAGGGATATGGGGAAACGGCTCACGATGACGTCCCATACCGGGAGGCCGTAGGTGTAGCTTGCGCCCAAGTCCAGGTGCAGCACGTTCCAGAGCCAGGTCAGGTAACGCTTCCAGGCGGGCTGGTCAAACCCAAAGTAGGCCTGGATTTGGGCTATCTGGTCTGGCGACAGGGCCTTGGACGCATCTACCCCGCCTTTCATGGCGGCGGCCTGCTGGGCCCTGGAAATCATCTCCTCTACAGGACCGCCCGGCAACAGCTGGATGAGTATAAAGCACACCAGCGAAATCCCGATGAGGGTCGGGACCATCAAAAGCAGGCGTCGGAGGATGTAGGACCGCATAGTTTGCCTTCGGCAAGTTCTAAGTTAATAGCTACTAGTTACTAGGTTTAGGACAACATGATGCGTCTTGTTACCCGCATTCCTAGTAACTCAGAACTAGTAACTAGTAACTCCTCTTAACGCATTTTTCCAGAACGCAAAACGTCCATCATGTTGAAGGGTTTGGCGGTTCCGTTTGCGAGGTGGCATGCGAGGAAGTTCACCGCATCTACAGTGCCTTCGGCGTAAATCTTGCGGCCGCAAACGTTGTGCTGGAACTCGAAATGCACGGTGCCGTCGGCGCTGTCCAGGCTATAGGTGTGGAAGGCGTGACCGCCCAGGTATTCCTCGGGTACATGCATCCGTTCCACCTGTTCCTTTTCGTTACGGACCTTCTCGATGTCGTCTACAGAGAAGTCGAATCCCATCTTCTGGAAGTCCCCCACCACGGCCTTGGCCGTGCCGCTGGTGTCCGCCTTGGTCTTCTGGTGGCTTTCGACAACGGAAAGTTTGTATCCGCTGAATGCCGTGGGGAATTCCTTGGCCAAAAATTCAATCATCATCTGGAAAGCCACAATCTGCTTGGCCATGTTGGGAGCAATGACGCTGGGGTGGTTGGCGTCGGCCACAAGCTTTGCCAGGGCTTCGCGGTCGCCACCGGTAGTGCCCATCACAAAGGGAATCTTGTGCTTCACGTAGAAGGCGGCGTTGTCGTTTACCGCCGTGGGGTGGGTATAGTCGATGCAAATCATTTTCGGGTACTTGGCCAGCACCTCGCCAATGCGTTCTTCGCGGTTGCTGGGCTTAAGGAGCTGGACGGTCTTGCCGGCCACTTCGGCCTCGTTTTCCACGATGATTTCGCCCGTCAGGGAATACGGGACCAGTTCCAAGCCGCGGGCCACGCAGGTTTCGGCCACGATACGGCCCATGTTGCCCGGAATTCCATTTACCATTACTTGTACAGACATTGTTACTCCTGTTTTTTTAAATCCTTCGTTTCTAGATCCTTCGATATTAACAAGCGTTCACCGAACTGTATGGATCCTCGCCTTGGTTCGACTTCGCTCACCACAGGTCGCGAGGATGACGCTTGCGACACCTCTCGCCCCGAGCCTCGAGCCTCACATTACTCACCACAACCTACTTCCCATAGTTTTCCTTCAGTTCCGTGAGGCGTTGCAGGGCCTGCAGGGGGGTCATCTCTTCGGGACGCAGGCGGCAGATTTCCTGTTTCAAGAGCGTCAGGGACTCGTCGGGGGCGGCGAACAGGTCCATCTGGGGCCTGTCCTTGATTTTCTTGTGAATCGCCTCGTCACTGGGGTCGATCTTCTGCTTTTCGAGACGGAGCAGAATCTTGCGGGCCCGGCGCACCACCGTAGAGGGGAGTCCCGCCATTTCCGCCACGTGAATACCGTAGCTGGAATCGCAAGCCCCGGCAAGAATCTTGTGCAAGAGGATGAGCTTGTCGCCTTTCTCCTGAACCGCCACCTGATAGTTCCCTGCATGTTCCAGGGAATCTACAAGGCCGGTGAGTTCGTGATAGTGGGTGGCAAACAACGTCAGCGCCATACGGGAAGGCTCGCTATGCAAAGTCTCCACGATGGACCAGGCTATAGAAAGGCCGTCGAAGGTGCTGGTTCCGCGGCCGATTTCGTCCAGCAGCACCAGGCTGTGAGGCGTGGCATTCCGCAGAATGTTGGCGGTCTCGATCATCTCCACCATGAAGGTAGAAAGCCCGCGGCTCAGGCGGTCGCTGGCCCCCACGCGGGTGAAAATCCGGTCCACCACGCCTATGCGGGCCGATTCCGCCGGCACAAAACAGCCCATCTGGGCCATCAGCACAATCAGTCCCGTCTGCCGCAGGTAAGTGGATTTACCCGCCATGTTGGGGCCCGTAATGAGCATCAGGCGGGTGGCCTCGGGAGAAAGTTCCACGTCGTTGGGAATAAAGTCCAAATCCGGATTCACCGCCACGATGACGGGGTGGAAACCGCCCCGAATCTCGATACCCGTGCCGGTATAGACCTCCGGACACACGTAGTTGTACTTGCGGGCGGCCCGGGCAAAACTGTAGAGCGTATCCACACGGGCGATAGCGTCGGCGATTTCCTGGAGTTCGCTACGCCAACTGTTCACCCGGTCCCTGAGCTGACAGAAAATGCGGTACTCCAGTTCGTGGATGTTCACCTCGGCGTTGCTGATGACAGACTCGCACTCCTTCATCTCGGGAGTGATGTAGCGCTCGGCGTTGACGGTAGTCTGCTTGCGGATGTATTCGTCGGGAATGGGCTTGGTGGCCTTGGCCATCTGGGCCCTTGTAATCTCGATGTAGTAGCCGAACACCCTGTTGTAGCCCACCTTGAGGCTGGGTATTTCCAGTCGTTCCCGCTCGCGGCTTTCCAGGGAGGCAATCCACTGGCGCTTATCCTTGATGTCGGCGTTCATGGCGTCCAACTCCACGTTGGCGCCTTCCCGAATCATGCCGCCTTCGCGAACCGTCAGGGGCAAGTCGTCGTTGAAATTCTGCAGGAGTTCCTCTCCCCTGCCTCTCGCCAGTTCCAGCACCTGACGGAACTGTTCGAACAAGGGGGAATGCAGCTCCGAAAGCACGCGAGCAACTTTTGAGGCCTGACACAGGGAGCGACCCATACCGGCCAGGTCACGAGCGTTTGCGCGACCACTCCCCACACGGCCCATCAGGCGTTCCATGTCCAGAATGGAGGTGAGGGATTCCTTCAGTTCGTCCAGGGCCATGGGGTTCCCCACCAGCTCGGACACGGCCTCTTCGCGGGCCTTGATTTTTTCCACAGAAATCAGCGGGTGACTCACCCAGTCCTTCAGCACGCGGCCGCCCATGGCGGTAACGGTAAAGTCCAGAACGGAACACAAGGTGCTGGAATAATCGTCGGCGTTCAGCGGGCGGACCAGCTCCAGGTTCCTGAGGGTGCTGGGGTCCAGGGTCATGTAGTCGTCCAGGTTCAAAATCTCGAGACCCGTAAAGTGGGAAAGCTCGGACTTTTTCTGGTCCATCAAATACTGCAAGAGGGCGCCCGTCACCGCCGTTTCACGGTCGCGACCGTCCAGGCCGAGGCCTACCAAGGATTCCACCTTGAAGTGTGAAAACAGCACGTCCCGACCGTGTTCCGCCCCGAACAGAAAAGCGGGAATCTCCGTAATCAAGATGTTTTCGGAGCGGATAATGTCCATGACGCCCGAGGGGATTTCGCAACCTTCGGCCACCACCACTTCCTTGGGCATGCGGCGGCAGAACTCGCACTCGAAAGCCTGCACCGAACTCCTGCTTACCGCAAGGTAGCCCGTGGTCACGTCGGCAAAGGCGAACACCGACTCGTCTCCCGATTCCGCCGGCATGTAGGCACAGAGGTAGTTGGCCTCCTTGGCGTTCAGGTTGGTCTCGTCCATGGCGGTTCCGGCGCTGATGATTTCCACCACGTCCCGCTTCACGATTCCCTTGGCAAGCTTGGGGTCTTCTACCTGTTCGCAAATGGCTATACGATAGCCTGCGGCCACCATCTTGGGCACGTAGCGGTCCGCCGCATGGTGCGGAAACCCGCAAAGGGGTGTCTCCCCCGCCGCCCCGTTGTTTCGGCTGGTGAGGGTAAGCCCCAAAATCTTGGAAGCGATAACGGCATCTTCTTCGAAAAGTTCGAAGAAGTCTCCCATTCTAAAGAAAAGTATGCAGCCCGGATTCTGTTTCTTGATTTCGTAGTACTGCTGCATCAAGGGCGTAGCGGCCATCAGGTCTCTCCCATGGACAGCTCAATCTGGTCCGGAACTTCCTCGGGGGGCTTGGGCTCCTCCGGAGAACTTTCAGGAATCGAATACTGGGGCACCAGATTGCCCGCCTCCAGAAGCTCGCTGAATTCCCGCAAGCGGGGCAGGTCTTCGGGAATACGATTAATCCCGAAATACTTCATGAATTCCTGGGTGGTCACGTAGGTATAGGGGTTTCCCACGGTCTCCGCACGGGCACCCAGAGAAATAAATCCCTTGTCCAGCAGGTTACGGATCGGCCCATCGACAGAGGCCACGCCCCTGACCTGTTCAATGGCGGCCTTGGTGATGGGTTGCTGGTATGCAATTACGGCCAATGTTTCCAGGGCCGCCTGGGAAAGCCTGCGGGCGTTGGCTTCCGGGAACAACTTGCGCACCCAGGGGTAATACTTGGCACGGGTCCTAAATCGGTAACCGCCGGCCTGTTCCACAATTTCGAAAGGAGACTGTATCTTGTTCAGGGAATCGTTGGCAGCAATCAAGGCCTCGGCCACGGTACGGGCATCCAAGAAATCCCCCAGGATTTCCCGCAACTTTTTCAGGGTCACGATATCCGGAGACGCAAAGACCAGGGCCTGGATAATGCGCATCAGGTCTTCGCGGCTTTCCACTTTCGGAAGTTCCGCCGATTCCTCGGCGGCATCTTCTGCATTCGGTACATTCTCACTCATGTTTTCGAAAATAGAAATTTAACAGGAGAATCAAGGCGCAGTCCGCCAAAACAAAGCTCAAGAGCCAGGTAAATGTGCCGTTCTGGAAGCCGTAACTGTGAAGCCCCACGCCCAGGAGGTTGATTCCGAACCAACAGAGGAAGGTGACCACCACGTTGAAAGCGTTGAACAGCACAAAGCCACGGCCTGTCACCAAGCGCCCGGCCCGCAGGTGCAAACCCAGCATGGCCCAGAGGATTACAAAGAGGGCCCCGCATTCCTTGGGGTCGAACCCCCAGAAACGCCCCCAGGCAAAGTCCGCCCACACGCCTCCCAAAAGAGTGCCCACGATGGTCAGGACCGAACCGAAAACCAGGGTGCCGTAGAGCAGCGGCACGAGGGGCTCATCACGGGGGATTTCCCTGCCACGGAAACGGAACAGGGCCACATGGGCCACGATTCCCGAAAGAATCATGCCTGCAAATCCCATGGCGATGGTAAACACGTGGAGGGTAAGGAACACCGAAGAATTCAAGATGGCGGGCAGCGCCCGGAAGGCATCGCCGGTTTCCAGCACGAACCGCGCAAAGAACAGCAGCAGGGCCGCCACGAAGGCGATAGGCACCATTAGGGAGAACTGGCGACGGCGGCAACGGAAAAACGCCACCACCTCAAAGGACTCCAGCAGCAGGGCCACCCACAAGATAATTTCGTACAAATTCGCCATAGGCGGGTGGCCCGTCACCGCAAAGCGCACCGCAAGAGTCAGGACCAAAACCACCGAAGCCACAAGGCCTGCCCCGTTGGCGGCTCGGTCCAGAGCCGTCTTCTTGAAATTCAGGTTCAAGAGGGAAAGCAAGAACCCGACAAATGCCGCCACGAAGGCCCACAGCACAGGGTCCACAAAGTAGTAGGCCAGTTCCAGGTTGACCCGCCGAACCGTAGGGCCGCTTTCGGCCAAGGCGGGTTCTGCCAGGGTGAAAAGTTCCTTCACCCGGGCGCTGTCCCCCAGGGTTTCGAACAGCTGGACGTTTTCGTAGAGCCGTTTCATCTCCAGAGTGGCGGCATGACCGTCATCTCGGCTGGCGTAAAGTTCCAGCAGGTCCCGGGCGGGCTGCAGCTGGCCGTAACTCACGTAACGTTCGCCTGGCGGCAGATGCAAGGCCTCCGAAACGTCGCTCCGCAAGACCTTGAAAAGTTTCCAGTCCCGACTCTGGGGCTCATTTTTTATAATCCCCAAGGCCACCTCGGTAGCCTGCATCTTGCGTGGGCAACGGTCAGCTTCGCCGTCCTTGCACCGGTAGGACACCTTCCCCGAAAAGTTGTCCAGCACATCTCGTGCAAAAGAGGCGAAGGGCCGCACCTCCCCCTGGTACACCACCGCCGTCGCCGAGCCCCGCAATTCAGACCGCAGCTCCGGCCGTTCAGAAGCCCATGCCGAGGGCAAGGCCACAGGCAGGAGCGTCACGAAGAGCAGTGGCGCGAACAAAAAGCGCGGGAATGGGCGCAGGAATAAAAAGTGCGGGAACTGTCCCGAAGAGAGCCGTTTCACGAGTCCCCCTTACGGGTGCGCACCACCACGACCACATAATGAAAAACAAGACTGACCAGCACCAGGCACATGAAGGCGTAGGGCACAAAACGCATGGGGTCGTAGGTTACCGTATAGAGGTCGATGGAGGCCTTGGGCGACATGGGGAAACGCCCGCGATATTCCACATGGTAGGTCCAGCCGGCAGTTTCCAGAGGAAACTGCACCGCGACGGTCCCGAGGCTGTCTCCTGCGGGGAACATGGTCAAGGTTCCGGACTTTTCCGGCACGCTTTCGGGCGCTACGTTCTTGTAGCCGTTGTAGTCCCGCTGGAGGGCTCCTCCCACAAGGCTCCCCGCAAGCAGCACCAGCAGGGCGATGTGGATTCCGTAAAGTCCAGCAAACTTTAGACCGCGGGGCATACGAAAGATCATAGCGGCCACCAGGTTCACGCAGGCCAACACCGCCAAGCTTTTCATGGCAGGCACGGGAACCACGTCAAAAACCCAGACGAAATAGCTCCCGAAAAACCGTTCTACCGCAACAGACGCCGGCATTCCTGCCGCTTCGGCGTTTGCCTGTCCCAAGACGCCCCAGAATATGACCAGAAGGAACGCGACCAGCAAAAAGACGGTCAGCTTAAGAGACGAGAGACGAGAGGCGAGAGACGATAGAGTTTTCAAACCGGCGGCCCCTCCACCCACACGAACTTGCGGGCATCAAGGGTTTGCTCTCCGTCAAAGCGGTAGGCCACCATACGGCCATGTCCGTAAAAACTCCCGATGCTGTAATCCAGACAGCACACGTTTTTGCGGATAAGGGCCGGCTCGCCTTTAAGCCAGTAGTGCCCGAAAAACACGGGCCGTTCGTTTTCGCCGTAGAACTTGCGAGACCGAATGGGCTCGGGAACGGGTTCGTCGGAAAAGTCCACGCCGGGCTGGAGCGCAATGTCCTGGAGGGTGGCGTTCTTCGGGTCAATCCACCAGCGGAGCCGCATCTTCTTGCGCACCACGCCTTCGCCGTCCCGAAAGGTCCCGCCTGCAGGCAGCTCCATCTCGGGGCCCTTCAGCAAGATATCCAGAGGGTGGAACAGGGAATCCTCAAATTCATTGTGGCTGTCGCAGGCCCGGGCAATCAGTTCGTCAAAGTTCCCATCGGCAAAGCTTGTAATGCCCGCCTCTCGCAGGGCCTGTACGCATTCGGCGTCATAGCAGGCGTGTTGCGCCCGGAACAAGTCCGTTTCCATATAGAACGGCAATGTCTTCAGAAAGTCCAGCATCTCCTGGAATTCCTGCTGCCGCCCGCGGTAAGATTCCACCGTCCGTGCAAGGATGGCCACCTTGTTGAAGGAATGGTCCCGCAGGTAGCCACCCGTAATAGTCTTCAGAAAATGCCCACCGCCAGTACCGTTCTGCTGCCAAAAACAGAGGGTATTGAATTCGTGGTTTCCCATAAGGGCGGTAGCAGCTCCGGCGTCCCGCATGGCACGGACCAGGTCTATGGTCTCCCGGGATTCAGAGCCCCGATCGATGTAGTCCCCGAGAAACACCACCTTACGGGCATTTCCCGGATAGGCGAAAACACCACCCCGTTCCACATAACCCAACTTTTTTAGCAGGGCCCGCAGTTCGGTCGCGTGACCGTGAATGTCGCCGATAAAGTCTATCATAGATCCACCGTTGAATATAATAAAATAAAGGGTCGGGGCACGAGGCACAAGGTTCGTGGCTCAGGGAGTTCTTATTGCCGAAACCAACACGGACACGACACTGTAAAATCCTATATTTTTGCAATCGCGGACACTTGAACGGAAAGGCTTTTATGGAAATCGGCAAATACAATCGCGCCCGGGTCGAAAGCATCATGCCCCAGGGCTATTACCTGGAGCTAGAAACCGGCGGCAGGGTACTGCTCCCCGGAAACCGGGAGGAATTTTCCCTGGAAGAAGGCGAAATTCTGGACGTGTTCGTGTATATGGACAGCGAAGACCGCCCTATCGCCACACTCCAGAAGCCCTATGCCCAAGCCGGAGAATTCGCCGTGCTGGAAGTCAAGGATGTAAACCGCGTAGGAGCGTTCCTGGACTGGGGACTGAACAAGGACCTTTTCTTGCCCTACAAGCAACAGCTGGGAGAACTCCAGCGGGGCGACCGCTGCGTGGTCTATATTCTGCTGGACGACAAGAGCAACCGTCTGGTGGCTACCGAAAAAATCAAGAGCTTCATCGATACCGACACGTCGGAGTTGCACGTCGGCGAGCGGGTGGAACTGGCCGCCTACGAAGTCACGCCGGACTACGTGGACTTTCTGGTGAACTACCGCTATACCGGGCGCCTCATGGTCTCGCCCGGCACCAAGCGCATCTACATCGGCGACACCATGCCGGGCTACATCCAGCGGTTCACCAGCGACGGTAAGATTACCCTGAACCTTTCGCCCGTAGGCTACAAGGGGCTCATGAAAAGCGACAGCCCGAACGCAGTGCTCCGGAAGCTCTCCGAAGCGGGAGGGTTCCTGCCCTACGGCGACCACACCGACCCGGAAACCATCCAGAGGGAATTCGGTATGTCCAAGAAAACCTTCAAGAAAATTCTCGGGACCCTCTACCGCGAAGGAAAAATCCTGATCCAGGACGACGGCATCCGCCTTCCTTAAAACGCGGCATTTTCAAAAAAACTACTTCAGGCGGGCCTTCAGGTCCGCTACTTCTTTTTTGGACAGCCCCAGTTTTTCCAGGTACTGTTCCGTGGCCTTCGCCAGGTCGACATTTTCGAAGTCATCAATATCCACGCCCGCATCGGAGTAGGCCATTTTCATATTGCGGACAATCAGGGCCTGGAACCAGTCTAACTGCGACTCCGTAAGGCGCTGCTGCTTGCCGTGCACCACGTTGTAGTAGTTGTCATAGGTCTTCACGTAGTCCTTCTCCACCTCTTCGGCAGAAGCACCCATCAGGGCTTCCAGCACGGCGCTCACAAAGCCCGCACGGTCCTTGCCCATCTGGCAGTGCACCAGATAAGGGGCCTCGTTTTCGAGCATAAACCGTAGGCCCTTTACCAGACCTTCCTTGAAGAGGTTGGTGGTGAACGACGCCGGCAAAGACAGGTAAACCACTTTTTGTGTAGCATAGTAGGACTTGTCAAAACCCTCGTAGGCCTTGGCACCCTTGTCCGTATCCGTCAGGTTGATAAATGTCGCCACCTTGGCCGCCTTGGCCAGGGAATCTGCGTATGTATTGCGGCCATCCACCGGGTCGATAGGGCTAGAAGAACGGTAGAGTACGCCCTTCCCCATTCCCGTGGTGGTAATTTCCCTGAAGTTGGCAAAATCCGCCACGGACAGGTCCGGATAGTTATCAATGACCAGTCCGTAGTTCTGGTATTCCAGCATTTCAAGGTTTTCCTTGAAGCCGCCCTTGTCCTTCAAGGCTATGTTCACCTCGATTGGCAACTTGACGTCTTTCAGTCGGTAGGGGTATTCCGAACCCGCGGGGGCGTTTTCTGCAATGCCAAGGGCAACGGCAAGCTGCCCAAAGTTGATGCCCAGAGTCACGTGGGGCTT
Organism: Fibrobacter sp.; assembly: GCA_017503015.1. Lineage (NCBI taxonomy): Bacteria > Pseudomonadati > Fibrobacterota > Fibrobacteria > Fibrobacterales > Fibrobacteraceae > Fibrobacter > Fibrobacter sp. The sequence continues at coordinate 59,742 of JAFVTX010000030.1, forward strand.
ACCCGACACCGCCCGCAGCAAAAGTTCCCCGGGAGAGACGGCATCGTAGTCCGGCACAACGGGGACTTCCAGAGTGTCGTAACCGTCCACCATCACCGTCACAATGTCCCCCAGTTCAAATACCGCAAGGAACGAATCCGCCACCACGTCCAGATTCAGGCTACCAAAGCTCAGCATGTCGATACCGTCTTTCTTGACAGTGGTGCTGAGCAGCACCTGGTCTTCGCCACTAGAAGAACTGGAGGAATCGCCGCAGGCCACAAGGAACAGGGCCACAGCGAAAGAAACAAGAATTTTCAGTTTCTGGTTCATAGCATCCTCCTCTGATCGGCGACACCCGCCAAAATTTACACCTTCGGCATCCTTACCGTCTTGTTAAATTCTTCGGGCGTAGTGAAGGTGGGTACAATGTGGTGCAGGGCGGAAATGGCGGTCTTGTCGTCATTTTCCTGGGCTGCATTTTTCAATGTCCAAAGTTCATTGATAAAGGTATCGGCATCAATCTCGATCTGCTTTCCGATATAGATGAGCTTGTTCTTGGTCTTCTGCAGACCCTCTTCGTTCATCAGCAATTCTTCGAGAAGTTTTTCGCCAGGTCGCAGCCCCGTGAACTTGATTTCCACATCCTTATAGGGCACCTTGCCATACATACGGATCAGGTTTTCAGCCAAGGTCACAATCTTTACGGGCTGTCCCATATCCAGCACAAAAATCTCGCCACCGTGAGCAAAGCTTGCCGCCTCAAGCACCAAGTTCACCGCCTCCGGAATAGTCATAAAGTAGCGGATAATGTCTGGGTGTGTCACCGTCACGGGCTTGCCCTGCTCAATCTGGCGCTTGAACAAGGGAATCACGGAGCCGTTACTTCCCAGCACGTTTCCAAAGCGGGTGGTCACAAATTCAGTCTTGCAGTCCTTTTGTTGTGCAAAGAACTGGACAATCATTTCGCAACAACGCTTGGACGCCCCCATCACGTTGGTGGGGTTCACCGCCTTGTCGGTACTGATCATCACGAACTTTTTCACGTTGTGCAACAGGGAAAGGGTAGCCATGTTAAAAGTGCCCACCACGTTGTTCTTGATGGCTTCCATGGGGTTATTTTCCATCAGAGGCACGTGCTTGTGGGCCGCCGCATGGAACACCACCTGGGGCTCATATTTCTTGAAAATCTGGTTCATGCGGAAATAGTCGCGAACACTTGCAATCAGAGTCACCAGGTTCAGGCGGTCGCCATACCCCATCACCAGTTCCTGCTGGATTTCGTAGGCATTGTTCTCGTAGATATCCACGATAATCACCTGTTTGGGCTTGTACTTTGCAATCTGGCGCACCAATTCGCTACCGATGCTGCCACCCCCGCCGGTGACCATGCAGACTTTACCCTCGATGAACTCTCGAATTTCAGAATTGTTGAACTTGATGGGCTCGCGGCCAAGCAAGTCCTCCACCTTGATGTCGCGGATCTGGCTCACAAAGTTGGTGGCGCCGGTCCCCACGGCAGATGTATCCAGGAGAGTCCCGATAAAGGGCAGCACCTTCACGGGGAGACCCGTCTTGCCGCAGATATCCAAAATGACCTGCCTGTCCTCTGGCGGGCAACTGGGGATGGCGAATATAATCTGCTCAATCCGCATTTCCCTGGCCACCTTCGGTATGTCGCTGGTGGAACCCGCCACCAGCACACCGTTGAAGGGCTTGCCTATCTTGTAGCGGTCGTCGTCTATCAGGCACACGGGGTTGATGTTCTTGGCGGAACCCGTGCTTTCCCCGTGGCTCGCGTCGGCCTGGTTGTTGCGGATTTCGTCCAGCAGCAAGTGTGTGGCGTTCCCCGCACCAATAATCATGGTGCGCTTGCGTTCGGCCTCGTGCATTCCCGTAGAAACCAAAGACACAAAGGTCCTACGGAACAGATAACGGAACAGAGAAACTCCCACCACCGCCACAAAGGCGTGAAGCAAGGCAAATTCCCAGAACAGGTCCTTGTGGAACAGGTACACCAGGCCATAAGCCACAGCAATACCTACGACAATTCCCTTGACGCAACTCAGGTAATCCCGCTTGCTAAAATAACGCCACAGCTTGTTGTAGGCACCAAAGAACAGCAGGCTTCCAAAGCAGCAAATAATGCTTACGACAATAATGAGAAACAGGTCAGGCCGACCGATACGCTGGGCGAAAAGGGGCAGAGGGTAGTTGGCGATCAAAGCCGACACCGCCACCACGAAGGCATCCGCAAGGGCAAGCACCCGCTTTCGCAAGCGGAAACTGTTCATCAGCGCCTTGAAGTGCCCGCTTCCCTTAATTCTCTCTTTAATGTTCGCCATATGCTACCACATGAATGAAACTCTAATGTCTGCCGCCTTGGAGTCCCCCAAGGTCAACTCTCCCGAAAAACCAACAAACCGTCCGTTGTACCCGATGGCTGGAGCCACGGTATAAACAAGAGGCGCCCCATGGGCAAAACGCTTGCGCACCGTCTTGTAAGGGTCTTCGATGTCACTGCCGGCATCGGTCCCTTTCCACAGCCACTTCTGGTGTACGCCCGCAAACAGCTGTCCAAGGGACCCAAGGGCCGCCTGGGCATATACCGTCCAGTCCACCGCCAAGCTGTTGGGGCCATTGGGATTCCCTAGAGGAGCCCCCAGGTTCGCAAGCTGCGCATGGGCGGTATCGTAATGACAATAGGTGTAGGGCTCCACACGGGCGATTTCGGCAATGGTACCCGCACTGAGTCGCTTTTGCCCCACGTAAAAGTCGTGCCCCGCCTGCAGACCCAGCATGCCTGCCCAGCGGTTGTTGCTGTACTTGTTTTCGTAAACTGCATTGGGCGATTCCAAATCATCCAAGAAGAACTCACCATAAAGCCTGACCGCACTGAACAGGCGGTAGTTCATGTCCAGGGCCAGAGCGCCGTTGTTTACCCGCTCGGTGTAATTGCCCTTTTCAATAAAAAGCGGAGCGATGGGCACGAACAGCCAGGGCTTGTTCTCGTTGTACAGCACCTGGATTTCGCTCATGCCGATAGTCAAGTTTCCCAAGGCCAGTTCGTAGCGGTGGGCATACAGGTTCCGGTCGTTCAGGTTGTTCTTGCTGTAGCTCCAGCTGTCCACCCGAAGGTCTGCATACACGCTGAACACCCGCAGGGGTCCAAAGGTCAGGTCCAAGGAAAGCATGTTGTAGGGCAAGGCAAACTGGTTCAGGGATAGATTGTTGTAGTAGCCCGGCCCCCAGTGGAGCACGTCACGGGCCAGTTGGAGCCTTGCCCAGGCGTAGTTCAGGGCCATGTGTGCCCTGTAGCGGGAATAGCTCACGTAGTCGGCACCGGCATTGCCTTCCTTGGTCTGTACGTCAAAGACCTCGCCGTCGAAACTCTTGGGCTTCTTGGCGGAATGCTCGCCGGCATACATGCGGGCATCCAAATCGAAATCTAGGGAGTCGGCGTAACCCCGCAAGTAAATACCCCCGTCAAAAGAGGGCCACAGGGTATCGCCCAGAAATTCACTACCGCGGTATTCCGCCCCGAACACCGGGGACGCCGCCACACCGAAACTGTGGCTCTTGCCAAAGAACTCACCGGTGGTATCGGCCATGAACATCATTGCGCCGGATTCTGCACGGGTAAAGTTCCGGATAAATCCGTAATCACGCCTGGGGTAGGTAAAGAACTGACGGTCCTCCCCCACGGTCTGCCTGTGGTACTCCATGAGCATGGGGGAATGTTCCAGACCCTGCAAATTCCGGGTACGTTCGGAACCCACCACAGGGGCAGCCCCCGAGGTTCCGCACGTAACCCAAAAAACGCTCCAGAAGAGCAATATCCGGAGTTTCATTTGCATTTGTTAGAAATATAAAAACATTAACTCAAGACGTCATTCTGAGGGCGCGTAGCGACTGAAGAATCCAGACCAGCGGAACCTACCGTATTCCCCCAAAACTATTTCAGGGTCAGGATGACAACTGGGGTGGGGCTAGAACTTAATAGGATACAGCAAGAACCAGTGAAATTCAGGATAAACTTGCACAGCCGGTGCCGGCAGTTTGAAATAGTTCAAGCTCTTTATCAGGGTGCGGGCCATGCGGCTCTGGGGGCGGAAAGCCTCCAAGTCGTAGTCCAGGGCGATATACACTTCCCTGTGGGGGGTAATCTCCTTGTTGTGCAAAAAGACGCCATCGTCAATGCTTAAACCGGCCGCAATGGCAAGCCAGCTGGGGTAATAGCTGCGGACAGCTGTCGGCAACATACGGTAAATCTTGAAAGACGCCCAGAATGTCTGATTCACGTAATCGTCGGTAAAGACACAGGTGTGGTTCTTTCCGTCTATCTTGCCTTGGTCGTAATAGGCCCTGCTGTTAATCCAATAGCTCCACTTGAGGTCCACGTACTTGAACAAGGGCACGTATCGCTCCGCCATGGGCAAGAAACCGCCCAACGTCCCGGAAAGCACGTCAAAGATGCTAAAGCCCCACTCCGGAGAATAGGCATCCTTCACGTCGATGGCAACGTGGGTCATCATGGCAGAAAGACCCGCAAACAAGTAGGACTGGAACTCCGTAGCACCTGCCCAGCGGTACCCCTCGTAAAAGAGTTCGCCCATGGCCACGCCCGAGGCAAAATGCCCGAACTTGTCCAGGTTCAGGGCGTAGTCAAAGTCGTTCTCGAAATGGAAATGATTGCCCTGTTCGTCCCACCAGCCCTTATCAAAAACAAGCCAGTAGGCAGCCCCGTAGGCAATGAGCGTCAGGGAGGCGACGCCCCCAACCTTGAGCCAAGAGACCTCGTCGGCCAGATCCGTGGAATCTTCGCTGCGGTAGTCCCAGGTAGAATCGCGCCAGGTGGGCGGATCGTAGGGAGCCGCGTGGGCCACAAGTGCGGCCACCAGACACAAGACGGCTATTTTCACACAAGAAAATTTCACGGGGACAAAAATAAAAAAGTTACTAGTTCCAAGATTCTAGTTACTAGAAATATTTAATCAAAATCTCTAGTAACAAGAACCTATTAACTAATAACTGCGTCGAAGACGCCCGAACTAGTCCCGGGCCAGCAAGAGCACGCTGTTCTGGCCGCCAAAGCCGAAGCCGTCGGACAGGGCGTACTTGAAGTCGTGACTGGTGTTCTTGTTGGCGCACACATCCAGATGGATGCGTTCGTCCTGGTTGAACACGTTCCTCGTGGCATGAACCATCTGGTTCTGCAGGGACTTCACGGTAATAATAGCCTCGAGAGCACCGGCGGCACCCAGGGCATGACCGATCATGCACTTGGAGGAGTTCACCTTCAGGCTGTCGCGGGCACCGAATACCTTTTCCAGGGCGGAACATTCAGCCACGTCGCCAAGAGGAGTAGAAGTGCCGTGGGTGTTCACGTAGCCCACGTCGTTCGGAGAAATTCCTGCATCGCGGAGCGCCATCTCGATAGCGAGACGCACGCCTTCGCCGTCTTCGCGGGGAGCGGACATGTGGTGGGCATCAGCACTCATGCCAACGCCTGCGATACGGGCCAGAATGTTGGCGCCGCGCTTCTTGGCATGAGAGAGGCTTTCAAGCACCAGGATGCCGGAACCTTCGCCCATCACAAAGCCGTCGCGGTCCTTGTCGAAGGGGCGAGATGCTGTGGACGGGTCGTCGTTGCGCTTGCTCAGGGCATGCATGTTGGTAAAGCCAGCCAAGGCCAGCGGGTTCACCGTCTCGTCGGTACCGCCAGCCAGCATGATGTCGGCACGACCCAGACGGATGGCGTCGTAGGCGGCGGCGATGGAGTGGTTGGAGGTTGCGCAGGCGGAAACAACTGCAAAGCAGGGGCCCATCCAACCGGTACGGTTAGAAACTTCGCCGGCGGGCATGTTCACGATGGCCATGGGGATAAAGAAGGGGGACACACGGCTAGGGCCGCGGTTGGCTAGCGTCACGGCGCTATCCGAATACATGTTCATGCCGCCCACGCCGGCACCGATAATCACGCCGGAGCGGCTGGGGTCTTCGGCCTTGGGGTCAATTCCTGCGTTGGCCAGGGCCTTGTAGGCGGAATAGACGGCATACTGGATGCACTTGGAAAAACGGGACTGGTCGCGATTGCTGAAATATTCGGAACCGTCGAATTCCTTCACGGCGGCGGCAATCTTGATGGGGCATGCGCTTACGTCAAAGCGGTCAATGGTGGCAATGCCGGACTTTCCCTGCAAAAGATTATCCCAAAGGATATCGGGGGTGTTGCCAAGGGCCGAAACGCAGCCCATACCAGTGATTACAACTTCTTCCATAATTGCTCCTATTGGTGTAACAAATTAACGCGGGCCAATATAGAAAATAAAAAACTTACATTAAATAGTTTTATTTATCATTTGGCGAAAGTTGGCGACAAAAAGACACCACCGGTGAAAAACGGACAGAAAAATGCGATGAAAAGATAACATTGGCACAGACTCATCTCTCAACTTTTTGAAAAAAACTAGATTTAGCACCGTTATGGCAAAGATTAAAAGCGCACCGAACCTGGTGTGGATGGACCTGGAAATGTCGGGGCTCTACCCCGAAAAAGACGTGATACTGGAAGTGGCCACCATAGTCACCGACCCGAACCTGAACATTCTCGCCGAAGGCCCGGTGCTTGCCATCTACCAGACCGAAAATATCTTCAACGGCATGGACGAGTGGAACTCCAAGCACCACAAGCAGAGCGGGCTTATCGACCGTTGCCGCAAATCCCGCTTTTCCATTGCCGATGCCGACCAGATGACCCTGGACTTTATCAAGCCCTTCACCCAGGAGAAACTGAACGTGCTCTGCGGAAACTCCATCACGCAGGACCGCAGGTTCATGTACAAGTACATGCCCAAGGTAACGGGCTGGCTGAACTACAGGAACATCGACGTCAGTTCCATCAAGGAACTCACCTTCCGCTGGTACCCGAACCTGCCCGAATTCAAGAAGCAAGAGAAGCACCAGGCCCTGGACGACATCCGGGAAAGCATCGCCGAACTGGCCTACTACCGCAAGACCATCTTCAAGGAATCCCTTTAACAGATGCCCATTCAACCCCTGCCCTACGCCCAACGGCTCCGCAACCGCATTATCGCCCTGGGGATATTCGCGACCCTATGTTTCATGATAGGCTCCTGCATTTTCGGAGGCGGCAAAAAAGAAGAAGTCGCAAAGCTCCCCGAAGCGCCGGAAGCACCCCTCGTTGCCGCCGACTCCGCAGGCAACACCGCCAGTAATCCAGTCAACGACAGCGCCGCAAGCGATTCCGGAGCAAGAGACCTCGAAACCGCCATGGCTGAAGGTTCGCCCCTGACCCCCGCCGAGCAGAAGGCCGAAGACATGGCCAACGCCCAGGCCGCCATCACTGCGGCGGTCACCCCCGAGGTTCCCCCCGAAATCGAGGTCATCGACTCCACCCACATCAAGGCCCAAAAGAACGTATTCCTGGCCGAAAAAATCGACAACATGCTCCGCCGATTCAAGCCCATGTACGGCGTCATCTTGGTGGTGGACGTGCAGACCAACGAGATTATCGCCTGGGGCGAACGCAAAGACGAAAAGGTCCAGAGCACGCCGGACTTTTTCGTGAAGAACACCTTCCCCGCAGCCTCCCTGGCAAAGACCATCACCATCGCCGCCGCCATGGACAGCAAGCGCTACTCCCTGAACACCCCCATCCCCATGATCGGCTCTTACCACACGCTGTACAAGAACCAGTTACGGGTCAAGGAGAACTACACGGGCCCAACCATCGAGCTGCAAGACGCCTACGCCATGTCCGCAAACCCGCCCCTCGCCCTCATAGGCCTGAACGTTGGCGCAGGCAGACTGAAAGAAGCCGCCAAGAAACTGGGCTACAACACCAACTTCCCAAGCGGCATCCCTGGCCGTTCCAGCTACACGCCACCCGACAGCGGTTACGGACTTGCCGAAGTGAGCTGCTGCTTCACCGAATCCACCACCCTCACCCCGCTTTTGGCGGCGGCACAGGTTCGGGCGATTCTCGCAAAGAAACCTCTTGAAATTCCCTGGGCCGAAAACCTCGCCCCCTACGCTCCCAAGAACCGCATCGCCCTGAACGCAGGCTCTTTCAGCGAGAACACGTACTACGGGCTTAGGCAGGCCATGATCCGCTCCATCACGAACGGAACGGCCCGCAAGCAGATTTCCACCCGGAACATGGCCCGCAAGAACTACAACGCCCTGGACATCGGCGGAAAGACCGGCTCCCTGGACGGGCACGACCCCTACGGACGCTACGAATGGTTCAAGGGATTCGCCCAGTCCAAGGAAGACCCCAAGAAAGCCATCGTGGTGGTCATCTTGCAGATTCACGACCTGCAGAAGGTCCGCAGCCAGCCCGCCACCCAGGTGGCCGCCATGATCATGAACTACTGGGCGCACCAGAATTTGAACACCAAGAAAGGAAAGTAACATGGATTTGTCCTGGTGGAACCTGATTCCCACGTATTTTGACGGAACCGCATTCACGCTGGGGAGTTTCCCCGTGCGCTGGTACGGCATCATGTACATTTTCGCCTTCGTCACGGGCTACCTGACCCTGACCCACATCAACAAGAAAGAAAACCTGGGCTACACCAAGGAACAGTTCGACAGCCTTTTCACCTGGATTATCGCGGGCATCATCATCGGGGCGCGCCTTGGCTACGTGTTCTTCTACAAGGCGGACTACTACCTCGCTAACCCCACCGAAATCCTTATTCCCATGAGCAACGGGCATTTCGTGGGCATTTCGGGCATGAGCTACCACGGGGGGCTAATCCTTGGCACCGTGTTCACCATCATCGGCATCAAGCGCAACAAGATGGACCTGTGGAAAACTCTGAACCTGTGCTTTCTGCTGGCGCCCCTCGCCTACACCTGGGGCCGCTGGGGGAACTTCATCAACGGGGAACTCTTTGGCGAAGTGACCACCAGCCCCATCGGCATGTGGTTCCCGCTGGCAAAGGACAGCCTGGTGAGCCCGCCGGTGCTCCACCACCCGAGCCAGCTCTACGAAATGCTTTTCGAAGGCGTTCTTTTGTTCGTAGCGCTCTACAACCTGCGCCGCATTCCCGTCCTACACGACAAGATGCCCTGCCTGTACCTGATAGGCTACGGCACCGCACGGTTCTTCATCGAGTTTTTCCGCATGCCCGACGCCCACATTGGACGCGTGGACCTGTTCGGCATGAGCCGCGGCCAGACGCTGTGCAGCCTCATGATTCTCACTGGACTTATTTGGCTGATCGTGCTAATCGTAAAACAGAAGAAAGCCGCAAAGACCGCAGAAGCAAAATCCTAATGTGGGGGAAGCCTCCCCCTCGCTCCTGCGACTTGTCGTCCTCGCAACCCTTCTCGTCATCCTCGCGCAGGCGAGGATCCACTATCATCCTGGCGGGGATCTCCTAATCGCATCCGCTACCCCCTCTCCTAGGGGCTTCGCCCCTAAAACCCCATCGCTCTTTCATTGTCATCCTCGCGAAGGCGAGGATCCGCTATCATTATGGTGGGTATGTCCTTTAACAAATCTCTCCCTCGATGAGAGCCTTCCCTCGTTCACAGGGACTCATTTCATTCGACTGCTCACTCGAGAAACTCACATCTCGGTCGAAAAATAAGCGGTTGGCTCGGGAAACAAATGTTTTTTTGTGGGCGAAATCCGCTTTAGCAGGTTTGGCTAGTTACCGCAGGGGGAAACTCTTGTGACTGTTAGTCCCTGCGAGTTTCCTTCAAGAAGTCTCCCCGGCTGTCATGCCGGACCTTCCCTCTTGTCATGCCCCGCTTGACGGGGCATCTCCCTTTCATTCCATCGTAAAATTTTCCTTTACAAGGCTTTTTTCGGCCTGCATCTCCGTCTTATACAGAGGACACCCTAAAAACGGAGGCATGATTAAATTTATTTATTGACAAATAAATAAATTTATTGTATTTTAATCTATGAAGTTTAAAGAAATATGCAACTATGCCAAAGAAAGAGGCTGGATACTCGGACGGATAAACGGAGATCACCACATCTTCGTAAAACAGGGCAAGCGCCCAGTTCCGATACAAAGGAACAAACACGAGATAGAAGGAGTCTATCTCAAGAGAATCTTGAAACAGTTTGACCAGTAGAGGCGACCATGAATTACGCAGCAAGAATCGAGAAAGACAAGGACATGGGTTTCGTGGTTTCGTTCCCCGACCTGCCCAACGTAAACGCCTTCGGCGACACACAAGAAGAAGCCCTCAAGCAAGCGAAAGACGCCCTTGACGGTGCCATGGAATGCGACCTGGATCTCGGCAACACCATGATTTTACCCAAGACCACGCCCGATTCCGACAAGGGACTTTATGCGGTCGAACTTTCCCCGCGAATCGAGATTGCATACAAACTTTTCGAGGCCCGCAGAGGTCAAAAGAAAAGCGATGTGGCAAGGCGGGCAAACATAACCCCGCAGGCCTATCAGCGTTTCGAAACACCCAAGGGATCACCGTCTGTAGAAACCCTCTACAAGCTAGCTCATGCCCTCGGCAAGCAACTCGTGGTAGAGTTCGTGTAGCCTGCTACCGATGTTCGTTGGTGGTCTTTGTCAGGCCACGGAAAAAGGCGAGGCCGTCAGGATGGCACATCTTGTAACAAGCGGCCCTAAGACCTAATCCATCAGACAACGAACAGAATACCCGACGTCCTTGTTGTAGTCGTACAGGTACACACTGCCGCCGACGTAGCGCAAATACATGTGGTACGCGAGGTAGCTGCTGCTTTCAGTAGAACTCCAGAAGTACGCGCCGTAGCCCTCGCTTTCGTAACTCCCATCGTAGCTCCTGCTGCCGGCAGGAAGCGCCGAAAACCCGAAGGCATCTGTTCCGTTGCCATTGATCTTCCAGCCTGTCGCGGACTTGAGCTTGAAACCCGCCGTAGAAGAGCCTCCCACCGCCGTGAACAAGGCTTCCCATTCATCATGGCTTGGCAGGTGCCAGCCCTTGGGGCAGATGCCCCGCACCAAGGTCGCTGAGCCCGCCGAAGCAACGCTACAATCCTTGCCATGGCCGCAACCCTTGCCGCTTGTGCTCCAGGTGCCCACACTGTCCATGGCCGCAGCCCAGGTATAAAGACGGCCGTACCTGAGACGGCCGTACCTGGCACAGTTGGCAGGGACGTTGTCGTAGCACCAACTGGTGGAATCGGAGGCATAGTAGGCGTTATCAAAGGGAACGCCGGTGTAGGCGTAGTTCAAGTTCTCCGCCATCCACACCTGGCCACCGATTTTCACGGTCTTGTATTCCTGACCATCACGAGAATCCTTCAAAATTCCATATTCGCAGTTATCTTCTTCGTCAGTTTTGCAAGGCATAGCAACCACAATAGAAGATGAAGATTGTACAGAACTACTGGACGCAACAGAAGATGACGATTCTTCAACCGAACTGCTGCTCGAAGCCTGCGCAGAACCATTTGATTCAGGATTCTTGGACTCACTGGAAGATTCATCCTTTTCGTCATTGCAACTAGAACTGAGCGATACCGAAGTTGAACTCGAAGAGTTCGAAGCAATCTCTACACTTGATGAGCTAGCCCATTCGGTGGGTTCGGCAAGCTCACCACCCTTATCGTCGGTCTTTGCAGAAGCGTTCTCCCACTTGCCGTCTTCACAGACAAGGCTCTTGTCTTCGTCGACGATATAGGCAACTTCGCCTTCGCGCTTTGCGGTGCAGTTCTTGATGGCGTCGTTGTTCGCGTAATACTCGCCCTTGTTTTCCCAGCGACCGTCTTCGCACTTGAACGCCGTCGAACCTTCCTTGACAAAGGCAACCGCGCCGTCGTACTTTTCAATACAACCCGGCAAGTCGTCTTCGGAAGCGTAGACTTCGTCGAGAGTGGACGCGCCCGCATTTGTAGAAGCGTTTGCGCCACCGTCGCTGTCGCCACAGGCAGCAAACAGTACGGCACACAGGACCGCGAATGAAAGTTCAGGGAAAAGCTTTTTCATGTCCAATCCTTTTTTCGAGGAGGTTGTTTGTATGTAATCTATATAAAATTTTCGGGAATATCAAATGAAGAACCATGAAATGCGGTGAAAGAGGGGTGTTTCGTGTGGCCCCGGGGTGACAATGGAGGATGCAAGCGGATCCTCGCCTACGCGAGGATGACAAAGATGGATGCGATGATGCCAGGTGGCGGCTCGAGGGCCGTCATGACGTAGGAGTGGGGATGACAATGGAGAAGCGCAAGGGATGACATCTCGAGGGAAACTCGCAGGGACTAACAGTCACAAGAGTTTCCGCCTGTTGTAACTGCTCAGACCTATAGTAAATATTCTTACCCGAAAAAACACTTGTATGCCAAAGCCAACGCTTGTTTTTTGACCGAGATGTGTGCTTCCCGAGAGAGCAGTCGAACGAAGTGATTCTGCTCTCGAGGGAAGATACACATCGAGGGAAAGATTTGTTAAAAACAGGCCCGGGGTGACAATGGGAAGGGCAAGGAGATCCCCGCCTTCGCGGGGATGACAAGGAAGGTCGCGGGGATGACAAATTCGTGTAGCCTGCTACCTATGTTCATTGGTGGCTTTCGTGAGGCCGCGGAAAAAGGCGAGACCGTCAAAGTCATTTTTCAGGAGGTCGATGACCTCCCCTATCATATACAAGGAGCCCGTCACCAGAGCAGGCGATTTTACTTTGTCCAAAATGTTGTCCAGTACCTCGCGGGAAAGAGGACCCGTAGAGGCGACCGCCGACCCCATCTTCTGCAAGATGCCGGCGATTTCCGACGGTTCGCGAAAACGCTCGTAGGGTGTTCGGACCAGGTGCCACTCCGAAACATAGGGAGCAAGAAACCTGAGCATTTCTTCTACGTCTTTGTCCTTGAGGGCTCCAAAGACGCAGGGGAACTTTTGCCCCGGATAGTAGCGGTCCAGAGTTTCGGCCAAGCGTCTTGCCGCATGGGAATTGTGGGTGCCGTCCAGAATAAAGCGGAGCGATCCTTTGGCGTCAAAAAGTTGCTGCATACGGCCCGGCCAGGAGCGGGTTTTCAAGACTTTTAGGGCAAGCTTGTCATCGTAGTGGTCTGCTGCGGATTGACCCGCCGCGACATCGGAATCTAGCATCAGCTTCGCTGCCGCCAGGGAGAGGCTAGCGTTTTCCACATAATGCCGTCCCAAGTTTGGCAGCTCAATGTCTTCGCGGGTTGCGGGCGTTACCAATTCCGCGCCGACCGCAGCGGCATAATCTCGAGCCTCGACAAGCAGGCTTTCAGAGAGACCACCAACAACATAAACTTTCTTGCCAGAGATTGCTTCGTCACTGGCGTTCCTCGCAATGACATCTGGTCTCGCAACGACTCCAGGCATAACCGCCATCTTTTCCTTAAGGATGGCGCTTTCGGTTGCGCCCAGAACTTCGGTATGTTCCAGCCCGATGCTGGTGAGTACCGCTACGTTCCCGCGGGCGACGGCGGTAGAATCCAGACGGCCGCCCATACCTGCTTCCAGCACGGCCACCTGCACGCCCTGCTCCCTATAGTAGAGGAAGGCGGCCACGGTAACCACCTCGAAGAACGTCGGTTCTACCCGGGCAGCTTCGGCGGCGGCTTTCACCTGCAAAAAGAGCCGGTCCAGGTCGACATCAGAGACGGGCGTATCGTTCACCCGAATCCGTTCCCGCAGGCTTATGAGATGCGGGCTGGTGTAGAGGCCTGTCTTGAGCCCGTGGGCCTGTAACACCCCCGCCAGGTAATAACTGCAGGACCCCTTGCCGTTGGTTCCTACCACGTGGATAGTGCGGAAAGATTCTTGCGGGTTACCCAAGGCCTCGCAAATCTTGAAAGTAGATTCCAGCCCGGGAACCATCCCGAACATCAGTCTTGACTCCAGATATTGTATGCCTGCGGAATTCATGGGCACAAATGTAGTTTTTTATTGCAAAGGGGGCGTTGCGGGGGCATCCCCCGCAGAAGGGGTGGCGAGCAATGTAATGCGAGCCAGGGGAAGGCTTTCCCCTACCAACCACTCGAGAATAATGCTCTGTTTAAGGAACCTCGGGCCTGGATGCATTCTTTTTTTATATTCCCAGTAAGACATGCTTATTATTTCCACATTCCAAAAGGCGGCGCGGTTCGCCCTTGCGCTTACCGCTATCGCATTTTCCTTTTCCCTTGCCGCCGTAGACAAGGAGCCGCCTCCGCAGCACTACAACTACCGTGGTGCAGGCCAGCAGATGAAGCGGATTTACTACGGCGACCTGCAAGAGACCATCTATTGCGGCTGCAGGTACAACGACAAGAAGAAGGTGGACTACAGCACCTGCAACTTCAGGCCCAGGGAAAATCCCCGGCGCAAGAGTTTCAAGCGGGCAGAGACCGTGGAATGGGAGCATATCGTGACCGCCCACAACATGGGGCACTTTATGCCCTGCTGGAAGGACGGCGGCCGCAAGAACTGCAGCGCAAACGATACTTTGTTCAAAATTCTTGAAGGTGATTTGCATAACCTCTACCCCGCCATCGGCGAAATCAACGGGGACCGGAGCAACTTCATGTATTCCCAGTGGACCAACAATCCGGAACCTATGTATGGGGAGTGCGAGACCATCGTGGATTTCAAGCTGAAAAAGGCCCAGCCGCGAAAAGAGGTGCGGGGGCTTATCGCCCGGGTGCATTTTTACATGGAAAAGACCTACGGCATCAAGCTCTCTAGCCAGGACCGCAAGCTGTTCGATGCCTGGGACAAGATGTACCCCGTCACCGAAAAGGAATGCGAGCGGGACCGCCGTATTTTCAAGGTCCAGGGGGACCACAACCCCTTCGTTTACGAAAAGTGCGAAGTCAAGCCCTAGAACAGGGGCATTTCAAGGCAAGCGTTTCCAAAAAACGCCCTTAAAAACTTAATTTTAGGGCGTATAACGAGGTTTTCATGTTTCGTGTTTTTTCGTTTTGTCTTGTCCTGATTTTAAGCGTGACCACCACGGCATTTTCCCAGGTGACGTTCCCTCTGGGTTCCAACGTCGTCGACGTGACCAAGGCTCCCTATAACGCCAAGGCCGATGGAAAGACCGACGATACAGAGGCTATCCAGAAAGCGCTAAACGACCACCCCAACGGGGACTATATCATTTATCTGCCCCACGGCATTTACAAGGTGACCAACACCCTGACCTGGCCCGCCAGCGACAAACCGGAACAGGCCTACAGCCGCACTATTTTGCAGGGTGCAAGCATCGGCGGCACTATCATCGCCTTGGCCGACGAATGCCAGGGGTTCACCAATCCCGATTTCCCGGCCCCGGTGCTGTTTACCGGCGAGGGTCCGGGACTCAAACCCAGGAACTCCATCCGCGACATTACCATCCGCACGGGTAAAAAGAACGCAGGTGCCGTAGGTATCCGTTTCAACGCCGCCCAGCAGGGCACCATCAAGAACGTGAAGGTCTATTCCGGCGACAGCCTGGGCATTTACGGTATTGACCTGGGGCACACCGAAAATATCGGCCCTCTCCTTCTCGAAAACGTAGAAATCCAGGGCTTTGAAACCGGCATCTATGTTGCCGGCAAGACCAACAGCGTCACCCTGGAGCACGTGACCCTGGGAGGCCAAAAGAAGTACGGTCTGGAAAACGACGGTCAGGTGGTGTCCAGCCGCGGGCTCCGCTTCAAGGGAGACGTTCCGGCAGTGTTCAACCACGGTGAAGGAGCGTCCATGGTCATGGTGGACGCCACCCTGGAATACAATCGTGTAAAGCAGTCCAAGCCTGCCGTTGCTATCGAAAACGAAGGCATGCTGTTTGCCCGTTCCGTAAATACCAGCCGTTTCGAGGAAAAAATCAGAAGCACCCCGAAGGCAGCAAGCGAAACATACGTTGGTAACGAGATTGTGGAATTCGTGACCCAGGCCTCCCGCCAGCTTTGCCACAGCCCAAAGCAGTCCATGCGGCTCCCGGTGGCAGAAACCCCTAACCTGAACGACCAGAAATCAGACGCCTGGATTACCATTGCTGGCGACTACGGAGGAAAGATGGATTCCGGGTCCGACGATGCCAAGGCCATACAGGACGCTATCGACGACGGTGCCGAAACGATTTATTTCCCGCCGGGAGGCCGCTGGACCATCAACCGCGACATCTACCTACGGAACCGCGTCCGCCGGATTCTCGGAACCGAAGGCCGCATCGACGGTAAGGGCAAGTTCATCATCGAGGACGGCGCCTTCAACGAGATTACCATCGAGCGTTTCTCCGAATTTGGAAACGGAATCATCCACAAGAGCAAACGCGCCGTACTCCTCAAGAACATGATGTTCAAGTCTTTCGAGACCAACGAACTGGGCGTAGGCGACATCTACATGGAAGACGTTGCGGTAGGTTCTATCCAGATCAACCAGCAGCACCTGTGGGGCCGCCAGGTTTCCATGTTCTCCGACACCAAGGGCGCAAAGATCCAGAACAACGGTGGCGACATCTGGATTCTGGGACTTACCTCCAAGGACGGTAACACCATCTTGCAGAACTTTAACGAAGGTTCCGCCGAACTCCTGGGCGTGCTGGTCATCGCAAGCGACAAGGCCAAGACCACTCCCATGTTCATCAACGACAACGGAAGCCTTTCCATCGAAGGCCTCAAGGAAGTTCTCACCCGCGGAAACCCCTACAAGAAGATTGTGGAAGAATCCCGCATGGGTTCTGCCATCTACGCCCTCACGGACGCCGACCTTGAAAAGAACAGCACCGGCGGCGTGAACATGGCCCTTTACACCGGTTACGCCCCTAAGCAGGGCCAGAACGAGGCCCCGAAGGTCTCCTTCGCCGACGAGATGATCGTGGTGCAGCCCGGCAAGATACATCTGGTAGGTACCGTCGAAGACGACGGCCGCGGTAACGGTCTCTGCAGGGACCCGGTCCTTTGGAAAAAAGGTGTAGGCCCCGGCAAGGTCATCTTCTCCGATACCGCCGAATACGAGACCGACGTTTCCTTTACCGGTAGCGGACGCTACAACCTGATTTTCACCGCCAACGACGGTACCAAGACCGGCGCCGACACCGGCAAGGTCTACGTGTTCGACAAGAAATACACCACCTTGGACAACTCCGGAGACGGGGCCCCCAGCGGCAAGGGCGTAGACACCTGGATTTCGTCCTTCGACAACTTTACACCTCACAATACGGACGCCGCCCTCAGGGTGGCAAACGACACCAACGACGCCGGCAAGATATACCTAAAGTTCGACCTGTCCGCCCTGCCGGGGCCCCTCTTTGACGCAGGCCTCAAGCTGGAATACAACGCCGATTCCCTCACAAAGCCTGTTCAGTTCAACATATTCGGCCTGAAAGAAACCGCCAGGGAAATGAACTATGGCGAAGGCAAGCTGGGCGTAGACTGGCGAGGCGACGAGCTGACCTGGGAAAACGCTCCTGCCAACTTGCCCCAGCCCGGTGGACACTTCAACATCCGCAAGAACTCCGGCGGTGGCGTCGACACCAAGCACGCCGACTTCTTGGGGCTCATCACCTTGAACCCCAAGGCCCCGTTGGGAGCTTTCTTGCGCACTCCGACCCTGACGGAGTTCTTCAAGAGGAAGCACCCCTCCAACATGTACACGCTGATTCTCACCGCCGTAGACCCGGGCGAGACCATCATCCATTCCCACAACCAGAACAGGTCTCTCGCTCCGGCGCTTTACGTGGGCTACTTTGACAACACCCGTTCCGTGAGCGGTGACGTGATGGAAGGCGGTTACACGCTGACCAAGGTGCACATCGACATTTACTCCCTGGAATGCGATTTCGATTTGACGGTAGGTTATCCGCAATTTGTGCAGATTGAAATCGTCAACGAGTTCGGGCGGCGCATGCTCATGGTAGCCGCCCGTGAACTTGCCGGAGAAAAGAAGACACACTTCAAGTTCAAGGCCCACGAGTTCCCCACGGGCAAGTACACCTTGAAGGTCAACGGCGAAGCCTTTAGCGCAGAACAGAAGTTCTACATCTTGAACTAGGACGGCTCTACGATGAAAAGATTGTTTTTTACCCTGCTATCCGCAACGGCCCTGTCGCTCCTCGCCTGCAGCGAATCGAGCCACACCAACAATTCGGACATCAACAGCGGTGATGGCGAATACGCCGACAGTTCCTTCTATTCCAGTTCGGGCACCAGCAACCGTGCCGACATTGACTACGATGACGACATCGTTTTGGACGATACCACCAACATCTATATCCAGCGGCCCGTGACGGATTCCACCGGCAAGGCGGAATGTCCCGAGAAGACTCTTTGCATTGATTCCCTGACAAAAGAAATCAACCTGTACCTCGGCAACCTGAAGAAGGGTGACCGCATAAGTATTTGGGCCGCCACCAGCGGCATGACAAACGACACCATGCGTGTGATGAGCGAACTGGGGCAAACGATGCACCCCATGCTTCCCAGGTGTGTTTCGGACAACTGCACCTTTGAATCCTTCGTGATTCCCGGTGACGGCGCCGATATGGAAAAGAATCAGTTCGTGATTTTTGAGGACGGTTACTATTACGTGCATCTAGAGGCAACCTTCAGCGACATGGCTCACTGGCGCCTGTACACCCATGTGGACAACGGCTACTACAAATACACCGGCGACACAAACAAGGTAAGCATCTCCCTAAAAGAGAACCTCCGAGGGATTCTCAAAATCGGGAACTCTCCCGACAGTATCAGGTTCAATTTTGCAGCGGCCATCGGCCACAGCGTCACCATCAAGGCTGAAGGCGACTGGATTAATAACCTGGACCTGCGCCAAGAGGGCAAGTCCATCGCAAGCGAAAAGGACACACTGGACAGAACCATGCTCACCGACGATTCCACCCATTGGGAGTTGGTGATAGCCCCCGAAAAGATTTCCAACTACCAGACAGGCCCCTACGCGAGCTTTACCATTCAGTCCAGCAACCGCAAGCTTTCTCAAGGCGAATATTTCGCACTCCCCGATTCCTTGGGCAAGGCCGGCGAGTTCCTGAAAAAGACCCGCGCAAAGATTGACGCTTTCGAACTGAGGCAAGACCAGTACGTGTGGCTCGGGGACTTCAAGAAGGGCGATACCCTGGTGGTGGAACACATATTCAAGGGTTACGGCAAGCGTTCAACCAAGCCCTTCACCGTCATCGACTACAGTGTTCTCGGCAAGGGAGGCAAGTCCCTCAAGACCCTCTCCGAAGAAAACTTGGGATACAAGGTGGAAAGCGACGGCCCCGCCTATTTCCATTTCCAGATGGTCAACAGCCAGAACACACCCGACGCCAAGGAGCTGGAGCTGTACACCCTGCTTAAAAGGCCCGGCTCCCTTACCAAGTTCAACTTCTATGACGCCTCGGCCAAAAAGGCGATAGACACACTGAAGGTAAGCGAAGACCAGGAACTGAAGTTGGACGACATGGCGTTTGAATCGACCCCCACCAGCACAAAGAACGGGGCAGTGAACTGGTTTATCCCCTGCGGGGACTGGATGGTGCTGGGCAACGTGAATTATGACAGTTGCGAGGGCAACACCAAGGGCGAACTGAAGGTGGAATCCACCGAAAATACAGGTGACGCCAAGATACTGGTTGTAAGCGGAGGCTCCGGAAATTCGGCAAAACTCATCGCCGAAAGCCTTCTGGACCCCCAAAAGCGGGATACTTTGCACATCGTGGTGAAGTAGTCCCTTGAAATTACGTCCCCAAAATTCTATTATTGGGGCTCACTCTTGCAAGTCGCGCCAAGCTCTGCCAATTTGCAAGCATAACCAAAGAGCTTCCTTACGAGGTACAATATGTCGTCCTTCCGCGGACCAAAAGGTAAAGTCGCACGCTCTCTCGGCGTTGCCGTCTCCCAGAAAACTCAAAAGGCCCTTGACCGCCGTAACTTCGCTCCTGGCCAGCATGGTCAGAACCGCAAGAAGTCTGCTTCCGTGTACAAGCAGCAGTTGGTGGAAAAGCAGCGTCTCCGTTTCACCTACAACATTTCCGAAGCCCAGTTGGCCAAGGCTTACAAAGAAGCCAACCGTCGCGAGGGTTCTGCCGGTGACAACCTGATGATTCTTCTGGAAACCCGCCTTGACGCTCTCGTTTATCGCATGGGTTTTGCCCGCACCATTTTCGCCGCCCGTCAGTATGTGGCCCACGGTCACTTCTCCGTGAACGGCGTTCGTAGCTTCTCCCCCGCCCGCCTGGTCAAGGCCGGCGACGTGATCGCCGTGCGCGAACGTTCCAAGGAACACGTGCAGATCAAGGAAGCTATCGCCAACGCTCCTGCCGCCCCGGAATACCTTTCCGTCGATGCCGGCAAGATGGAAGGCACCCTGGTGAAGCTCCCCCTCCGCGACCAGATTCCCGTCCAGCTCGAAGAACAGCTGGTGGTGGAATACTACTCCAGGTAGTGAGTGTTGCAAGTTTAAAACGTCCGGCGCAAGTCGGGCGTTTTTTTTACGCCGATTTTTCTAAATTAGCGGCATGACTCAGAGAAATTCCTTTGCACGCTTGTTGCTTTTTATCGTGCTCGGCCTGATTATCGGCGGAGTACTTGGTGAATGCCTAGGGCTCCTGTTCGGGGAACTGGGCGAACTGATGAACGCCGGCGGATACGACAATATTGTCCGCAACTTCTTCGTGGCCTCTTTCGACCTGAATTTCGGATTCTTGGGCGACAAGGCAAACCCGGTGGTCATCGACCTCTACATGGTAAAATTTGCGCTTGGCCTCGGCCTCAAGATTAACGTCGTGAGCATCGTAGGCATGGTTCTCGCCATCTATATTATGAAATGGTCCGGAGGAAACAGGTAATGGACACCATTCAAGATTTACAGGAACAGCTGAAAAGCGGGAAGACGACCGCCGAAGGGCTGGTGCAGTCCGCCCTCAGCAAGATTGACGCTACCAAGGACTTGAACGCCTATATTTCTGTTCTTAACGAACGGGCGCTGGCCCGTGCCAAGGAAAGCGACAAGCGCCGCGCCGAAGGCAAGACCCTGGGTGCGCTGGACGGGATTCCCGTAGCCGTGAAGGACAACATGTGTCTCGAAGGCACCCGCACTACGGCAGCCTCCAAGATTCTCGAAAACTTTGTAGCCCCCTACACCGCCACTGCCATCGAAAAGCTGGAAGCGGCAGGTGCCGTCATCGTGGGCAAGACCAACATGGACGAATTCGCCATGGGTTCCAGCAACGAGACCTCTTACTTCGGCCCTGTGAAGAACCCGCTGGACAGTTCCCGCGTACCGGGAGGTTCCTCCGGAGGCTCGGCCGTAGCCGTGGCCTCGGGCACGGTCCCCTGTGCTCTAGGCTCCGATACCGGCGGATCAATCCGTCAGCCTGCCGCCTGCACAGGGGTGGTGGGCCTTAAGCCCACCTACGGCCGCGTGTCCCGCTACGGTCTTCTGGCTTACGCCAGCAGCCTGGACCAGATCGGTCCCTTCGGTGCCACCGTAGCCGACTGCGCAACACTGCTTTCGGCCATCTGCGGAATCGACCCTCACGACAATACCACCAGCGCAAGGCCTACCGAAGATTTCGGCGCAAAGCTTGACGCAGGCATCAAGGGCAAGGTCATCGGTGTGCCTAAGGAATACTTCGGCGAAGGCCTGGACAAGGACTGCAAGGCCGCCATCGAAGGCATGCTCAAGAAGATGGAAGCGGAAGGTGCCACCCTCAAGGAAGTAAGCCTCCCCCATATCAGCTACGCCGTGTCCAGCTACTACATCATCGCCACCGCCGAGGCCAGTTCCAACCTCTCCCGCTACGACGGCGTGCGCTACGGCTACCGGAGCAAGGATGCCCGCAAGCTGTTCGACCTTTACGCCAAGTCCAGAAGCGAAGGCTTCGGCAAAGAAGTCCAGCGCCGCATTCTGCTGGGCAGTTACGTGCTCAGCGCAGGCTTCTACGACGCCTACTACGTGCAGGCCCAGAAGGTGCGCCGCCTCATTACCGACGACTTCAACAAGGCCTTTGAAAGCTGCGACGTAATTGCAAGCCCCGCCATGCCGGGGCTCCCGCTGAAGTGCGGCATGAACGAGTCCGACCCCATGGCCGTATACCTCAGCGACATCTACACCGTGAGCCTGAACCTTGCTGGGCTTCCGGGCGTAACGGTCCCCTGCGGAATGGCAGGCGGGTTGCCTGTAGGCCTCCAGTGGATCGGCAAGCCCTTCATGGAAGCGGACCTGCTTTCCGTTGCCGCCGCAACGGAGCGCTTGAACAAGTAATCCGCTGGAGTCCGTTTACATAGACCGCGTCGGACAAACCGTGCAAGGCATCGTTTGTTACCAAAGGATTTGTTCTCCAGAACAAGTCCTTTTTTTCGTCTTGGCAAAAAATCGCTTTGTCGGAAAACCAAGCCGTCTATCTTGAAACAAAGTCCTCTCTTTTTTAAATATTAAGAATGCTTTTCAAGCGCCTCTCAAAAATCGTCGCAATACTTCTCGCTCTTAGCGGAGTCCTATTCGCACAGCAGATTGACTCGGCAAAAATCGCGGCCATTCCAGACTCCCTCCGGGAAAAATTGAGAGACGAAAATGCCGTTTTCAGTATCGAAGAGGCAAAGATTCTGCGCACCGCCGTATTGGGCGACTCCGTCATTACGGAACGGGAAAAAGACACCCTTGTCGTGCCCAAGGACAGCCTTTACGGCACCCATGTAAACCCTCTAATCGTATCTGCAGAAGTTCTAGGCCAAAACGCACTCGTATGGTCGTTTGATTATTACGTCCTTGACAAGAACTACGCCCACACCGGACCAAGCTACTGGAAAAGAAACTTCCGCGAAGGCTGGAAATGGGACCACAACCATTGGGCCATCAACTTTTACGGACACCCCTACCAAGGTTCCATGTACTATGCCGCCGCAAGAGGTGGCGGCTACGGATTCTACTCAAGCCTACTGTTTGCCGCTCTTGGCAGTTCCACCTGGGAAATGTTCTGCGAAACGGAATATCCCGCTCCCAACGACCTTATTTCTACATCCATTGCGGGCTCCGTATTTGGCGAAGCTCTTTACAGGCTTTCGCGTGCAGCCTACAACAGGCCTGGCGCCCCCTGGTACAGGCAGCTGGCCGCATTCGTGCTTGAGCCTGCAGGCTATGTCCAACGGAAAGCTTTCGGCAACCGGGACTTTTACACAGGCTGGGTTCCCATTGAACTCGCTATCGCCACAGGCATGGGGTCCCGATTCGGCTCTGTCTACCGCATGGGTGGCAAGAATTCCGATGAGGTTGACGCCAAATGGAACGACCGTCACGGAATCCTTGCCGTTTCCCTGGAATACGGGAAACCCTATACAAAAGTAAAACGTCCATTTGATTATTTCCAGGCCGAATTCATGAGCGAAGAAGGCTTCGAGGGAGCCGTGCTGCAACTGGATGTCATGGGAAAGCTAATCAACCGGGGAATCCACGGGCGTGGGCACTGGCTGGACTTTTCCATCAACCTTGACTACGATACCTTTTACGGAGATCTCGCGACCGTCAGCACCCTGTCTTTGGGCGGTGCAATGGATATCGCACTTTGGCTCACCCCCAGCATACGTTTCCGCGTCATCAACCAACTCTACTGGATTATGCTGGGTTCTGCCGACATGGGCTACGACGACATCATCCAGGAATTCAATCCTGACTACCATCCGGACAAAGACAGCTACCAATACAATTCCGGCGTAAAATACAGCCTCACCCTGGAAGTTCTCTACAAGAACAAATGGAAACTCTTCAGCAAGACAACCATTGACGCCATGAAAACCATCGAAGGAACAACGCCTGATTACGGCGTGACCGGCTGGGATTTCTTGCTGCTCAACAAGACCGCACTTGAATACAAGTTGCTAAGTTGGATGGATGTCGGCTACCGTTTAGACACATACGTCAAAATGGCCGCCTATTCCTCTGAAATCGCCGAACCCATGTCCCGCAGGCTCCATGCCTACACCCTATACTTGAATTTCCACCTGCTGGGGGATTAAAAACGCCAACGGCTACAGCGCAAACAGCGCGACGGCCATGAACAGGAATACCGCACCGGAGAACCAGTTCAGGTTGCGGTTCGCCTTGGGGCTGTTCAGCATGAACTTCTTGACGGCACCCGCCAGAAGCGCAACAGTTCCGAACACGATGAAGGTCGCCACCACGAATTCCGACCCGAGAATCAACATCTGGACCGACGGGCTCAAGAGGCTGTCCATCTTTACCGCAGGCGGGATAAACGACAGCGCGAAAAGTATCGCCTTCGGGTTCGTGAGGTTCATGATGATGCCACGCAAGTAGAGCCTGCGGGCCGACACCACTCCTACACGCCTCTCGTCTGTAGGGCTCTGCCCGTTCTCTCGTCTCTCGTCTAAAGCAACTACTCCCGCCCGCACCTGAAAGCTCTTGTAGGCCAGATACACCAGGTAGGCAGCGCCCAAGCACTGGATTACGAAAAACGCCACAGGGCTTGCGGCAATCAGGGCAGACACGCCCACCACCAAAAGCCCCGTCTGCACCATTATCCCCGTACACAGCCCGCAAATAATGCAAAAACCGGCCTTGGCACCGTGAGTAGCGCTCTGGGCCAGCACGAACAAATTATCCGGCCCGGGAGCGAGGGCGACAACGATGGCGGCAATGAAAAATTCAAGCATAAAAAACAGCGATAAGTGGACTTGGGCTACAAGCTTTCCAGGAACTTTTCGGCATCCATCTCGGCAAGGTCTTTCTGCAACTTTTCCAGGGCCTCGTCCGTAATGGCCACAGCCCTGCGGGCATCCCCGTGACCAGCACCGCCAACAGCGGCATCCGCACCGCCGGCATCGGCAGCGCTATTTTCGCCTGCACCGGACTGACCGACACGCTCCTCCGCCAAGGCGTTGGACGCATCCACCATACGGCGCAGCGAATCCGCCACCTCCTTCACCGAGGCGTCGTTACTCACCACCACGTCCAGCACCTTGGAAAGCCGCTTGCGGAGCCCTGCAAACTCGTCCCTGTCCAGCTCGGCGGTTTCTCCCCCGTAATACATCAGCGGGGTCTTGCACCTGACGCAAGAAAACACCATCATGCTGGAAGGCTCGCCCTTCACCATGACCTGGAAAGAAGACCCGCAATGGGGGCAGTTGATATGCAGTTCGCTCATGATCTATAATGTAGAAATTTTAGATAACCCAAGCCAACGCCACTACATTATTTTATTTTTCTCTTGTCTGACGATTCAACATAAGGGAGATGTCCGCCTTTGCGGACATGACAAATCAAACCTTTTCGACTCAAACCCCTAGTTCCTAGATCCTAGCCACTATCAACTACTATGCTCTGCCATTGGCTCTATCACATTACCAGCATTGACCTTTTCGACGGCCGTCTGTTCCGTGCAGGCGTGGCCGCCATGCTCTCCATCGTTTTAGTCATGTGCCTCATGCCGGTCTATATCCGCAAACTCCAGCGCCTTGACGCCACCTCCGATTTTGACAAGGACGGAGCCAAGAGCCCTCCCATCATGGGCGGTCTCCTTCTGGTAATCGTCGTCGAGGTCGTCTCGCTCCTGGTCTGCAAGATGAACGGATACAGCATTTCCACCCTGGTCATCCTGGCGGCATTCTCCGCCGTGGGCGCCATCGACGACATCGCCAAAGTCAAGGCCAAGCGCCTCATCAAGCTGGGCAAGCTCAAGGCCGCCGACTACATGGACAAGGCCGACGGCATCTCCAGCAGTCTCCGTCTGTTCCTCTACTTCCTCTTTAGCCTCGTTGTGGCCATCTTCTGCTACAAGTTCATTCCCGAACTCAAGGGCGACCTGACCATTCCCCTCCTCCCCATCGACATGTTCCAGCTGCACCTGCCCAACTGGATTTTCGTCGCCTTCATGACATTTGTCATCGCGGCCAGCGCCAACGGCACCAACTTCACCGACGGTCTGGACAGCCTCGTGTCCGTGCCGATCCTCACCAGCATGGTGTTCGTGGGTCTCGTGGCCTACGTGAGCGGAAACTTCATCTTCAGCCAGTACCTGAGCGTGCCCTACCTGCCGGGCTGCGACGAGCTGTTCCCCATCGCCACAGCCATTGCAGGCGCACTGCTTGCCTACCTGTGGTTCAACAGTCCTCCCGCCGAAATCTACATGGGCGACGCGGGCTCCGTAGGCTTTGGTGCCGCCATCGGCATCATGTTCATCTTGGTGCAGGCGGGACTGTTTCTACCCATCGTGTGCATCATCATCATCGCCGAAGCCTGCTCCGTGCTGCTCCAAATACTCTGGTTCAAGTTCACCCGCAAGACCACCGGCACCGGCAAGCGCCTGTTCCTCTGCGCGCCCCTGCACCACCATTACCAAAAGAAATGGGAAGGCAAGTTCCCGAGCAAGCCCCTGATGAACTCCAAGATCGTGTGGCGCATGCATCTGGTGAGCATCTTCGCCCTCATCTTCAGCATGGTGGTGTTTTTTGGAATTAGGTAATGTTGTCATGCCCCGCTTGACGGGGCCTCTCCTTTTCAAGCCCTTGTAAAAATTTTCTTTACAAGGCTTTTTTGATCTACATCTCCGTCTTATACATAGAACACCATTAAAAACGGAGATATTATGACTAACGAAAACAAGCTGGACGACAACATCGATTTCATTCAGGAATTCAACACTATCGTTGAGTCCGCAAATGACGAATCCAAGTTCAACCACGATAGATACTTCAGATTTGCATTTGCCGACACGGGACGCATGACAGAATTGCTGAAACTATCCGCCAAGAAGAAACCCTCCCTTAAGGCTTTCTTGAACACCATTGACATTTCGACATTGCGTGGTGCTCCCGAGAACTCTTCTACCGCAAAACACACGAGTTCAGCGGACCTTGTATTCGAAGCAGACATCAAGGGAAATGGAGGCAAAGCGGGACTTTATGTGGGAATCATTACTGAGCACAAGTCCACAAACAAGGACGATGTCATGAGGCAACTTTCCGAATATCACCACCACCTGTTCATTGAACACAATAAGGATATCCCCGTGGTAGCGTTTATCGTTTACAACGGGGAGATGGATTGGAATCCGCTTTCCAAGCCACATTTTGCGAACTATCCAGAATACTATCACGATATCGGGTATCCGTTCAAAGTTGAATTCCTGGATGTAGGACACGGAGTGAGTGACGCCGATTTGAAAGGATTGTCGCCCATGACCCTTGTCGCTTTGACCGCAATGAAATATATTTGGAATGCGGAGCAATTCTCCGTTTCTTTCAAAGAAGCCGCAGTGCGCCTGCTCAAGATGCAGAACTCAGACACTGGGAAAGAATTCATCAAACAGTCACTATCCTACTTCTTCTGGAAGTGACCATACAAGGAAAACAGCGAGGTAATCAAGATGGATAGTCCTGAAGCAGTAGCGAACAAAGGTTATGAATCTTTTGCCGAACACTTCCTGCGTGTGGGCAAGGAACAGTCTGTACGCGAACTTGCCAAGGGCTTTCGTGATAGCGGAGTTTCATTGGCTATTATTGCAAAACAAACAGGTCTTTCCGAAGCTGAAATTAAGGCTTTGTAAAAAAAGCCCGAGGTTCTTTTGGAACTTCGGGCGTATCTCTCTTTACTTAGAACCTTTCTGCAATGCGTTCACCTTGTGGTCAGTCCTTTAGGCAACGAACAGAGAGCCCGAATGTCTTGCTGTAGTAGCTCAGGTGCGCCTCGTCGTCATAGTGGCACAGGTACATATAGTAGGCAAAGTCCCAATCGTTCTGCGTGGCACTCCAGAAGTAGGCGATGTCGCCGACATTATTGAAGTAGAGATCGTCGGTCCAGATGCCAGCAGGGAGCGCAGAAAAGCCGTAGGCATCCTCGTTGGTGATGCCGTTATGGGCACGCCAGCCTGTCTGCGACTTTAGTTTTGCACCGGCGGCTGATGATCCACCCACCGCCGTGAACAGGGTTTGCCATTCATCCTTGGTCGGCAAGTGCCAGCCCGACGGGCAAATACCCGACACCTTTTCAGGCAGCGTACAGGCTCTGAGGTAACCGCAGTTCACGCCGGTGCCACCGTCGTAAAGCTTGACGGAGTCGATTGCCGCAGCCCAAGTATAGAGACGACCTGTCACGGCACAGTTCTCAACCACGTCATTGTAGCACCAACTCTTGCCCTTGAGGCTCGGCGTGGTTACGCTGTCGGCATAGTCCAGGTTCTCCGCCATCCAGGTCTGGTCGCCAATCTTTACAGTCTTGTAAACTTTGCTATCGCGGTGGTCGGTCAGGGTGCCGTAGGTGATTTTCGGGTTCAGGCGGGCTTCCTTCGGTACATCCCAGCTCCATTTGGCAGGAATAGTAGAGCCGCTGGAACTGGATTCCAGGTCATCGTCCCCTATAGAAGGCGAAGAGTCGTCTTCGTTGGACTCGGTTGATGAACTGGACAGTTTCGACATCAGTTCTTCCAGCTCATCTTTCAACTTATCCCCGGTAAGACCATCCTTGATTTTTTCAATGGTAGCAGAATCTGTGACAGCCACCCACTCGTTCTCAAGACAGGCGAAATAGGTAGTATTCACCTTGGCGACATCCTTATCACAAGCGTTAGGCAGGTCTGCCTCATTCTTGTAAGAGGGAATTTCGTTGGACGAACCACTGGAACTGTCATCACAAGCGACAAAGCATGCTGCAGTCAGGGCGATAGATGCCGCCAGGATTAATTTTTTCATGGACTTCTTACTTGAAACTATAATTATGGGCAATGTAATATTTGGAAACAGATGCGTCAAGTGTAGCCCACCTCCTACTATTCTATATTTAGCTTATGGACATTATCAAAACTCTGAAAGCGGCGGGCCAGCAAGAACTCGTCGCTAAACTGGAATCCTTGACTGGTGAAGCCCGCAGCCTTCTGGAGCGAGATATTTTATCCCAGGACTGGGAAGAACTGAAGTCCCTTTACGCCGAAAAGTCCGCCGCCACCCTGGCAGACAACGTTTCCGCCGACCTCAAGCCCATGCCCTTCAAGATTGCCGCCGACGACCTGCGCTACGACTTCTGGAAAGAAACCGGAGAAATCCTACTCCAGAAAGGACAGGTGGCCGCCTTCCTGGTGGCGGGCGGACAGGGTTCCCGTCTCGGTTTCGACGGACCCAAGGGCATGTTCGACATCGGGCTCCCCAGCCACAAGAGCTTGTTCCAGCTGCAAGCGGAACGCCTGCAGAACCTGGCCGCACAGGTGGGCCACCCCATTCCCTGGTGCATCATGACCAGCCCCCTGAACCACGAGGCCACCGTCAACTTCTTTACCGAACACAAGTTTTTTGGCATGGACCGGGACAACATCCGCTTTTTCGAGCAGGGTACCATCTGCGCCCTCACTCCCGAGGGCAAGGCCGTGGTGGACGAGAACAACCGCCTGGCCCTTGTGCCCGACGGAAACGGCGGCTGTTTTCGCGCCCTGGCACAGAGCGGCACTCTGGCCTGGCTTGTCGAAAAGGGCGTGCAGTACGTGTTCCTCTACAGCGTAGATAACGCGCTGTGCCGCATTTGCGACCCGGCGTTCATCGGAGCACTTGCCAGCGAAGGCCGTAGCATGTCGGCCTCCAAGGTGGTCCACAAGGCCGGTCCAAACGAAAAGGTGGGCATATTCGCCCTGCAGAACGGCAAGCCCGGCGTGGTGGAATACAGCGACCTTCCCGAAAACTACCGCGACATGACCAACGCCGACGGCAGCCTCACCTTCGACGGCGGAAACATCGCCATCCACCTGTTCAAGCTGGCAGGGCTCCGCAAGCTGCAGACCAGCAGGCTCCCGTGGCACACCGCCCGAAAGACCGTCTGCGGCATCGAGAAATGCTTCAAGTTCGAGCAGTTCCTCTTTGACGCCTTCCCGCTGCTGGGTTCCATGTTGCCCTTCGGTGTGGTCCGCGAAGAAGAATTCAGCCCCGTCAAGAACGCCGACGGAAACGATTCTCCCAAGACCGCCCGCAACATGATCGGACGCCTCCACAAGGAATGGCTGAAAAAGGCTCACGTCGAAGTCAAGGAAGACAAGCTCTACGAAATCTCACCTACCATCAGCTACGCCGGCGAAGGACTTTCCCGCAGGCTGTTCGTGCGGGAGTTCGGCAGAGGCATCTTGGAGTTTGACGAAAAATAAAAAAATAATGTGAAATGTGAAGTGTGTGATGTGGAATTAAACATTCTATGTGCTAAGCTCTAAAATGCTCAAGGCAAAATTCGTCATATACAAAGTTACACTTCATACATTGCTGCGGTTGCCGGACGCCTTCTTTGCGCTGCTGTTCAAGATTGCGTTTCCTATCTACAAGGCTCTCCATACCAAGCGGGCCTACGGCCGTGTTGAACGGCTTCTGCAAGAAACAGGCTTCTACGGAAAAAACGCCACACGCAAGCACAAGGTCACGCCCAAAGACGTGTTCGAAAGCATCTACTGGAACGGCATCGACAGCTACCGCCTGCTGGCCCGGATTCCCTCTGCCACAGCACGGGTCCGATTCGAGAACGAATTTATCATGCAAGATGCCGCCAAGGAGGGAACCGTGGTGGGCATGAGCATCCACCAGGGCGCCTTCGAGAACATGCACCGGATTCTCTGCCGTTACGGCAAGCCGGTACACCTCATTACCGACTCTGCAGGGGATGCCGCCATGCGCAAGTGCCTAGAAGACCTGCGCAGCGACCCGAACCTCACCGAATACCACCCCGACAAGCTCCAGAGCCTTATCCGAAACCTGTTCAAGACCCAGGGAATCCTTGCCATGGTGGTGGACCAGGGCCGTAACACCAAGGGCAACACCGTCTCCCTTTTCAGGAAAAAGAATACCCTCTACCTCAGGCTTCCCGTCAAGGTAAACCAGATGGGGGCAAGCATTGTCACCTTCCGCACCTACAGCGAAACGGTTGTCAAGCAGGGTAAAAAAATCCGAGAGCACGTCATCCGGTTCGAGCACTACTACCCACCCAAGATGGCCGCCACTCCCGAAGGCGAGGCGGAACTGGTCAGCTCCATAGCCGCCGACGTGGAACGCTGGATCGAGGACCACCCCGAGCAGTGGACCTGGAACTACCACAAGAACTTCAAGGTATAAAATGGCTTTCAACGAAGAAGAACTTTTCCAGCTGGAGTGGATCAAGAACCACCACATGGAAGACAAGGACAAGGCCCTGGATGCAGAGAAGGCCGACGTCCCGACCGAGAAAAAAGTTTTCAAGGGACGCAAGGTTCGGAACCCCGCCTCCTGGGGCACACCGCTACCCGAAGACGAGATCGACCTCCACGGCATGACCGCCGACGAGGCGGCGGAGGCGGTGGAACGCCGCATGTCCCAAATGTCCATCGCTGGACTCAGCGTGCTCCGGGTCATCCACGGGGGCGGGAACCCCGCCTACGGCAACGTCAAGAAGATTATCGACCGCAAGGTCCGCTCCGAATGGCGAAACCGGGTGGTTTTCTACCGCACCGAAATCGAAAACGCCGGTTCCAGCATCCTCAAAATCGGCAAACCCGCCCCAAAAACGAAAAAAATAACCTGACAAACCCTTTAATACGGAATAAACTCAGCCTGGTAGAGCGCTTGCTTCGGGAGCAAGAGGTCGTGAGTTCGACTGAATCGGCGATGAACGAAGTGAATGCAGCCGATTCAGAGATTAAGCCAAAGGCT
Organism: Fibrobacter sp.; assembly: GCA_017503015.1. Lineage (NCBI taxonomy): Bacteria > Pseudomonadati > Fibrobacterota > Fibrobacteria > Fibrobacterales > Fibrobacteraceae > Fibrobacter > Fibrobacter sp. The sequence goes on from JAFVTX010000030.1 coordinate 91,303, forward strand.
TAACCCGTAGGGCAAAAACCGTAACAAAGTTAGGTTTTTGTCTCATCTCGCTAAAAAATTTGCATTTGACCTTTAATTTTTCGTCTTTTTTAACTGTCTTTGAGCCACAAAACAGGAATATAGCTCAGCCTGGTAGAGCGCTTGCTTCGGGAGCAAGAGGTCGTGAGTTCGAATCTCGCTATTCCGATAAAAAGAAAAACCACCCTAAAGGGTGGTTTTCTTTTTATACGCGGAATAGCGAGAGATTCAGGACGAGCGACGTAGTCGTGAGTTCGACTACCGCGGAGCGGAACGAAGTGAAACGCGACGCGGGAGGCCTTGACCGTGCAAAGCACGGCAAGCCCGAAGGGCAAAACAGGAACAAAGTGACTGTTTTGGCACTGAATCGGCGATGAACGAAGTGAATATAGCCGATTCAGAGATTAAGCCGAAGGCTTAACCCGTAGGGCAAAGCCTGAATGTAATGAAGGCTTTGTCTTATCTCGCTATTCCGGTAGTAAGGGTTTTGTCCATAACATTGCTTTCCTTTTGCCGGAGCTCTTTCGTATTAGAATATTGCACAATAGTCAAACTTTTTTATAGAATCAGAAATTCAAAATAGCCGGTACTGCACAAATTGTCACTCTTTGACAAAATTTTTTGCTATATTGGGGGCAAAGGGCGGACCGGAGCCGCGAGTCCGGGCATTTTCCGCAAGAAATCTCGCGAAATTTCTTAAAATTGGCGAAAAAAGGCATTTTTTAGTTTTGAAAAGGTAGATAATGGCTGTAAAGTACGACAAGGACAGCATCAAGACTCTAGACTGGTACGAACACATTAGGCTCCGCCCCGGTATGTACATCGGCAAGCTGGGCGACGGACAGAGCCCCGACGACGGCATCTACGTGCTCGCGAAGGAAGTTATCGACAACTCCATCGACGAGTTCGCCATGGGCGCGGGCAAAAAAATTGAAATCGACATGGAAGACCACAGCTGCCGCGTGCGCGACTACGGCCGCGGCATCCCTCTCGAAAAGGTCATCGACTGCGTGTCGAAGATGAATACGGGCGGCAAGTACGATTCCGAAGCCTTCCAGAAGTCTGTGGGCATGAACGGTGTGGGTACCAAGGCGGTGAACGCGCTCTCCACAAAGTTTATCGTACAAAGTTTCCGCGACGGCAAGGTCAAGCGCGCCGAGTTCAGCAAGGGCATCCTGGTGAAGGACTTCAAGATTACCTCCACCACCGAGAAGAACGGCACCGAAATCTACTTCGAGCCCGATAACGACCTGTTCAAGAACTTCCGGTTCCTCCCCGCCTACATGGAAGAGAAGATCTGGAACTACGCCTACCTGAACAACGGGCTCACGCTGGTGATGAACGGCAAGGATTACAACAGCCCGAACGGGCTCTTGGACCTGCTCCACAGCCGTACCGACGACACCATCCGCTACCCGGTCATCCACTGCAAGGGCAAGGATATCGAGTTTGCCATCACGCACTCGAACCAGGAAGGCGAGCACTACTTCAGCTTCGTGAACGGCCAGCACACCACCCAGGGCGGTACCCACCAGGCGGCATTCCGCGAGGGACTCGTAAAGGGCGTGCGCGACCACTTCAAGAAGGAATACGACGCATCCGACGTGCGCAACTGCATCGTGGGAGCCGTTTCCGTGCGCATCCAGGAACCGGTTTTTGAATCCCAGACCAAGACGAAGCTCGGTTCCACCACCACGGCCCCGAACGGCCCCGCACTCCGTACCTGGATTGTGGATTTTGTGGCCCAGGAACTGGACAATTACCTCCACAAGAACGAGGACACGGCCAAGAAGCTCCTGGAACGCATCAACCAGAACGAAAAGCTCCGCAAGGAACTGGCCGGCGTCAAGAAGCTCGCCAACGAGCGCGCCAAGAAGGCGAACCTCAACAACAAGAAGCTCCGTGACTGCAGCGTGCACCTCACCGATGCCAAAAACCCGCTCAAGAGCGAGACCATGATTTTTATTACCGAGGGTAATTCCGCCTCCGGTACCATCACTACGGCACGTAACCCCAAGACCCAGGCGGTGTTCAGCCTGCGCGGCAAGCCGAAGAACAGCTACGGCCTCTCCAAGAAAATCGTGTACGAGAACGAGGAATGGAACCTGCTCCAGGCCGCCCTCAACATCGAAAACGGGCTCGAGGACCTGCGCTACGACAAGGTGATTATCGCGACCGATGCCGACGTGGACGGCATGCACATCCGCCTCCTGGTGATGACGTTCTTCTTGCAGTACTTCCCGGAACTCGTGCAGGAGAAGCACCTCTACATATTGCAGGCGCCGCTCTTCCGCGTGCGCAACCGCAAAGACAAAAAGAAGACCTTCTACTGCTACGACGAAGAGGAACGGGACAAGGCAGCGAAGGAAATCAACAAGAAGGATTTGGAAATCACGCGCTTCAAAGGCCTCGGCGAAATGGACTCCGAGGACTTCAAGTTGCTTATCGGCGAAAACATGCACCTGGAGACCGTCACCATGCCAAGCGACGCCTCTCTGGGCAAGCTGCTGGAATACTACATGGGCAAGAACACCCAGGCCCGCCAGGACTACATCGTCGAAAACCTGCGCACCGAGGCGGTAGAGGAATTGTAACAGGTATGGGCTACGAGCTATGAGCACGGGCCTTCGGCCCTTTGAGCAAAGTAAGGCGCCACAGGCGCGATTATCTAGCTCAAAGCGAAGCGACCTCACACCTCAAAGCGAAGCGACCTCAAGGCTAAATTATGGATGAAGAACAGAAAACTTTAGGACTTTCGAACGTAAACCACCTGGAAAAGCTTTACAACGGCTGGTTCCTGGACTACGCGAGCTATACGATTCTCGACCGCGCCGTGCCCTACTTCGAGGACGGCCTCAAGCCGGTGCAGCGCCGCATTCTCCACACTATGTACGAGATGAACGACGGCAGTTTCCACAAGGTGGCGGGCATCGTGGGCGACACCATGCACTACCACCCCCACGGCGACGCCTCCATCTACACGGCCCTGGTGAACATGGGCCAGAAGAACCTGCTTATCGAGCCGCAGGGTAACTGGGGTAACCCGCTTACGGGCGACGAGGCTGCCGCCCCGCGTTACATCGAAGGCAAGCTCAGCGACTTTGCGCTGGACGTGATGTTCAACCCCGAGACTACGGAATGGATTCCGAACTACGACGGGCGTTCCAAGGAACCGGTGACACTCCCCGCGAAGTTCCCGATTCTCCTGGCCCAGGGCGTGGACGGCATCGCGGTGGGCCTTTCCACCACCATCCTCCCTCACAACTTCAAGGAACTGTGCCAGGCGAGCATCGACTACCTGCGCGGCCGCAAGTTCACGCTGTACCCGGACTTCTATACGGGCGGCATCATCGACGTGAGCGAATACAACGACGGCCAGCGCGGCGGACGCCTCAAGGTCCGAGCCCGCATCGAAAAGCTCGACAACAAGACGCTGGTCATCCGCGAAATTCCCTTCGGCACCACCACCGATAGCCTCATCGACTCCATCGTGGCGGCCAACGACAAGGGAAAAATCAAGATCAAGCAGATTGTGGACCACACCACCGAAAACGTGGAAATCCAGATCCACCTGCAGGCAGGTTCCGACCCGCAGGTCGTCATCGACGCGCTCTATGCGTTTACCGACTGCCAGACGACTTTGGCCGCCAACAGCTGTGTGATTATCGACAAGAAACCGAAATTCAGTAGCACCACGGAACTTCTGAAGCTCAGCACCGACCACACGGTACACCTGCTGGACTGGGAACTGGACAACGAGCTCAAGCACCTGCAGGACCAGTGGCACATGACGAGCCTCGAGAAAATTTTCATCGAGAAGGAAGTCTACGAGGTCATCAAGAAGGCGAAGACCCACGACGAGATGGTCCAGCTGATTGATGAAGGCTTGAAGCCATACGTGCGCAAGCTCCGCCGCGAAGTGACCCGCGAAGAAATTCTCAAGTTGGCCGAAATTCCGGTCCGCCGCATCAGCCGTTTTGACCGCAAAAAAGCCGACGAGTTCCTGGAAGAACTGGACAAGAAGATTGAAGAGGTGAACCACAACAAAGAACACCTCACCGACTACGCCGTGAACTACTTCAAGAACATCCTCAAGAAGTACGGCGAAGGTCGCGACCGCAAGACTGAAATTGGCGAATTCGGCCAGGTGAGCGCCGTGCACGTGGCTCTCGCGAACCAGAAACTCTACGTGAACCGCAAGGAAGGCTTCCTCGGCACGGGCATGAAGAAGGAAGAATACCTCTTTGACGTGTCCGAATACGACGACCTCATCGTGTTCAAGGCCGACGGCAGCTTCAAGGTGGTGAAGGTCTCCGACAAGGATTTCGTGGGCAAGAACATTGTACTCGTGGAAAAATTCAACAAGGACGACGAGCGCCACATCTACAACGTCATCCACCAGGACGGCAAGGACGGCACCGCCTACATCAAGCGTTTCAACGTAGGCGGCGTGACCCGCGACAAGGACTACTACATGGGCAAGAACAAGCCCGGCAGCCGCCTCTTGTACATGTCCAGCAACCTGAACGGCGAGGCCGAAGTAGTGGAAGTGACGCTCAAGCCGCGTCCGCGTACCAAGCTGAACTTCGAAGTGGACTTCAGCTCCATCGAAGTGAAAGGACGCGGCGCCATGGGCAATATCGTCACCAAGTACCCAGTCAAGACAGTCAAGCGTATCCGTAAGGGTGTCAGCACTCTGGGGGCCCGCGTGCTGTACTTTGACGCCCTCTCCGGACTCATCAGCACCCAGAGAAGGGGCGACCGCATCGGCGAATTCGGCGAGAAGGACAAGATCCTCATCGTCAAGGAAAACGGCAGGGCCCGGGTCCACGACATGGCCGACCCGATTCTTGTGGGTACCGGTATCAAGTACATCCACAAGTTCGACCCCACCCAGGTCTTTACCATCCTCTACTTCGAGGGCGGAAACTTCAACTACATGGTGAAGCGATTCAACCTGGAAGGCTGCCCCATGACAACGGAATTCAACCTCATCAGCGACCACAAGGATTCTCAGATGATTGAATTCTTCGCCACAGACGATGCCCGCCAGCTCATGGAATACCAGGTGGGCCGCGAAGTCCAGAAAGAAGAGCTGGACCTGACAGAAGTGGCCGATGTCAAGAGCTACAAGGCTCTGGGCAGCAAGTTCACCGCGAAGAAGGTGAAGCGCACGAGCCGAATCAGCCCGGCCGACACCTTCGACGACGGCACGGACGACTCGGCCACCGGCACAGAGGTATCCGTCAAGGACGAAGACGACAACGACCTATTTAAATAGTCACAACAGACAAACTGATATAAAATTAAAGGCCAGGGATTTCCCTGGCCTTTGTTAAGTTCTTTTAAATGGGAAAATTACTCCCAATCACTATCAGCACTCTTTGATGGAGCTGGTGCTGCTGGAGCCTTGGATGCTGCCGGTTTTTGTGCTTGCTGAGCAGCAGGAGTCTGTTGCTTAGCAGGAGCAGCTGCGGTCGCAGGCTTCTGTTCTACCTTTTTCGCTTCAGGAACTGGAGCAGGATTTCCTGTCGTTTCAGAGGAAGCCTCAGAAATATCCACATTGCCAATATAGTTACGGATAATGCGAGGTGTCACAAAAATCACAAGGTCTTTTTTCACTACAGCCTTACGAGAATACTTGAACAAGTTGCCAAACAGCGGAATATCCTTCAAGAACGGAATACCACTTTCAGATTCTTGCGTTTCATTACGAGTAAGGCCGCCAATCACCACAGTTTCACCATCTGCTACAACCACCTTAGTCTTTGCTTCCTGAGTACTAATGACAACTTCACCCTTAGAGTCATAGTCATAAGAGTTATTTTCAGGATGCAAATCCAACAAAATGCGGTTGTCACCGGATACATGGGGTGTTACCGTAAGCTTGATACCCGTTTCCACTAACTGTGTAGAGGATTCTCCGTCATCGTCAATGACACGGATAGAAATCTTGTCTCCCATGAACACCTGAGCTTCGGTGTTGTCAAGAGTGGAAACCTGGGGGCTGGCAAGCACTTCTGTAGAGGCGTCTCCCATCAAATTGGTAATGGCTAATTGCAAATGGTTGTCCAAAACGCTGGTAGTTATAGACGCAGACGGATTAAGAACTGCAGGAGACACGCCCTTGTTGGGGAAAGACTGCGCAGCCACGCCCATTCGAGGATCTCCAGCAGCACTTCCCGTGGGCATTTGAGCTTGGCCCGGAGTCAACCCAGTTTTGCCAGCCTGATAGGTCCAGTCCACACCCAGTTCGCGGGCGAGTTCGCTGTTCACCACCACAAGCTTTGCAGTAATCATGATTTGGAGAGTTTCGATATCCAGCTCATTCAAGGCGTTCTCCATCTGATCAATTCTTCCATCGGTATCATAGACAATGATGGAGTTAGTGCGTTCCACCACCGTAATGCGGCCACGATTGGACTTCATGCTTTCGAGCACCTTGACCAGTTCCTCAGCCTTGGCATGATGCACCTGAAAGTTCTTACGGACCAAAGGAGCATTCTGTTCTGCCTGAGCCTCTTCATCCGCAATTTTCTTTTGCTTGGCCTGATAGGTACTAGAACGCTGAATGGTAATGTACTTGTCCTGAATGAGCCAGGTCAGGTCATTAATCTCGCAGATAATATCCAAAGTCTCTTGCCAAGTTTTCTTGGTAATCTTGAGGCTCATCTTGCCCTTCACATCGGGAGCAAGAAGAATGTCCACACCCGCAGTCACGGAGAGAGAACGGAATACGGCATCGAAGTCCATATCCACAAAGGTAAAGTTATACAACTTCTTGTTGGGCTCCGAAGGGCCACTCTCCGCAGGCTGCTGGGCAAATGATGCCGTGACACCTACAGCAAGAAGCAGAATGAGAACGATCTTGGCTATTTTTTTCACTTTTTACCCCCATACTTATCGGGAAGACCCATGGAGTAGCGACGGCTCACACCGAATTCTTGGATTAGGAAGAGCACATCTGTTTCTGTAATTTTCAATACCTTGCCGTTCAAGATCTTATCCCCTTCCTTGAGGGTATAAGAAATAGACGGATTTTTGGCTTCAACCAGAATGGCCATCGGCACATCGGACTCCCAAATAATGCCTACGAGTTCCACCTGGTCAATATTAATACCCTCTTCTACCAAGCCCTTCACATCTACAAAGGGATCGCGGCGGCCGAAAGAGCTATAGGTAACGCGGTCTTCGTACATACCATCCAGCTGACTGGCAATATTGACAGAGCCTTCGGCAAGTTCACCCCTTTCCTTGTCCACTTGTTTGAGCCTCTCTTGCTGAACTGCAGAAAGTTCATCCTTGTAACTCACTGAACGGCGGTTCACAAAGCCCACACGAGCTCCGCTCTGCACTTTATAATAAAGGCCAACTAAATCCATATTCACCAAGCGATCACCAAACGAAAGGCGATTAATAATCTGGGAATTTTCATTAGGACCTGCATACATGTCAATTTCGTCATCTACCACGATAAGTTCGCGAACCACCGGTTTCAAGTGGAACACTTGAGCCCCCGACACAATTTTCTTGCTTTCCTTATCGTACTTGTTTACAAATGTATCGAAATTCTGGCTTGCATCTGCAGCCTTCATCCAATCACGTACAAAAATTCCATCAGGTCTTGCCGACCAGAAAATAAAACCGTCTTTCTTTATGACATTTTCGCTGGTCTGCAGAACCAAAGCACCATCCTGTACCAAAATTACAGGCCGGAGTCCCACTGGCAACTGAAGTTTCAGGCCATTAGCGCCCCAAGTTGCAGACTTAACAAGAGATCCCGCACCAATTTTAAATACCGGTGATTTCTGCGGGCCCGCAACACCTATCGTTACGATAGATGCCTTATCGGGACCGGAAACATACTTGATATCAATAGCATCGTCAGCTACCAAGCGGAACTGTTCCATACCGGAGCCCATAAGAACCGTAAACTCCTTGACTCCAGGCAAGAGCGCGGAAATATTTCCATCCTCCTTGACAGCCTTATCCAAGTTCTTCTGTTCATCTGCCAATCGTTTGGCTTCTTCGGCAGCTGCTTTCTCGGCAGCCTTCTTCTCCTCGGCTAGCCGTTTCTTTTCTTCAAGAGCAGCCTTCTCTGCAGCTTTCTTTTCTTCAGCCAAGCGCTTCTTTTCTTCGGCAGCGGCCTTGGCGGCGGCCTTTTTGTCTTCGAGGGCCTGCTTTTCAGCAGCTTTCTTTTCTTCGGCCAAGCGCTTCTTTTCTTCGGCAGCAGCCTTGGCTGCAGCTTTTTTATCTTCAATAGCCTGCTTTTCTGCAGCCTTTTTCTCTTCAGCTATACGTTTCTTTTCTTCAAGAGCGGCCTTTTCTGCAGCTTTCTTTTCTTCAAGAGCTCGTTTGTCAGCTTCTTTTTTCTTCTGGGCAAAAATTTTGGAAAGAATCCAGGCCTTACCCTTGTTCCCTTTGAGTTTTAAAAGGAAATTGGAACCTTCCAAGGAAATTTCGTTCTTGTCACCACTCAGGGACGGACCTACATTCATCTCGATTTTCAAGAACTGCATACCACGGTAATTGTCCTTGAAAACCCTCATGGATTTCACCCACTCGGATGCGCCGTCGATATCGTAGTTTCCTTCGCCCAAGGCGAAATCCGTATTGGAAAAACCAACAGTCAGTTTCTTTGCCGCTGCGTCATATTTCTGGAAGAACGTAGGCAAATCTTCCTCGGATGCAAACAGGAATCCCATTTCGCATTTCTTGGCATCGCAGACAAATTTTACATCCTTAATCTGAGCCGCAGTTGTAGAGGCGACAAAGGCAAGGAACAAAAGGACAAATATTTTTTTCATCATTTTGCTACCTTCTTGGATGTGTAAGTGGTCAGGTTAAAGGTAACCGACATGGTAATGGGAGTCCATCCATGGGTTTCCGCTTTCTGAAGCTCGGCGGCAATGCCGGAGTAGCGATTAAGGCGCAAGTTAGAAATCGCCGTCGGGTAGTTGAAGTTTGCTATTTCGGCAAACAGGTAACCCAACATGTGATAGCCAGAGTTCACCGCAATAGAATAACGGTTCTCTATGTAATGTTCCTTTTCGCTACCGCCTTCAGGATTAAACCGCTGGATTTGCACACCAGAACTACGAAGTACAGAGTATAGGTCTTGCAGGCGCAGAGGAACCTTTTCTTCTTCGGGGAACATTTCTTTCAGTTTTTCAAAATCCTTTTCCGCTTGGACCAACTGCATTTCCAACTCGGCAATACGCTTCTTTTGAGCGTTAATCTTGTCCAGTTCAGCCTGGGCCGATTGCAACTGGTTCTCCAGGTTTGTCCGTTCCTGGACAAAAGGATCCCACATATAGGTATAAACGCAGTAAGCAGCAGCCAATATCAAGACGATTATGGAGATGGCGTATATATTTTTCTTGTCTTTCCAATCAATATTACCCATACTACCCCTCCATTCCCAAATCCTGTTTCAGGAGTACCTTGATGGTAAAGGTGTAAACTTCCTCTCCTTCAACCTTCGAAGTAGAAATATTTACCAGCGAGACCTTTTCAACACTTACCTGCTTTTCCAATTTCACCATATACTCGGCAACCTCAGAGAAATCAAAGGTTGTACCTCGCATTTCCAAATCATTGTCGCTCAATTGGTTCAAACTAGTAAGCCACATATTAGGCGGCAATACCGACGAAACATTTTCGAACAAAATAACCCAACGTTTCTTACTGACCTGAATGGACTTAAGAGCGTTTATCTTTGTATTGATAACACCTTGTTTCTGTTCTAAGTCGCTAATCTTTGTGAGCAGCGGACGTTCACGTTCCACCTCAGCTTTAACACGACTAAGTTCCTGGTTTAACCCAGAAATCGTCTCTTCCGTAAAAGAGAATAGCATCACCACGCCAACAACAACAGCAATAAGCGCTATAGTCGGCCACACCACACGGCGGTCCGTAATCCAGGAAAAATCCTTGACTGGCTTACGGTATTCCCTGGGAAGCAGGTTGATGGAAATGCAAAGAGATTTCCTTGTAGCCACGGCGGATTTTTCTTGTTCCTTTTTCTTTTTCGTAGCCATTAGAACTTCCTCATCGCAAGGCCCAACGCAGGGGCATAGATATTAGAAAGACCTAGAGAAATACCATTCGCGCCAAACACTTTGGCATCGCACTCCACATAGCGGAATGGGTTCACTGTGTCAGTTTCAAGCCCTGTGCGCTCTGCTATATAAGCCTTCATTCCAGGGATCGAGGCACCTCCACCGCCCAAGAAGATTTTTCCAAGCGTCTTAGAGTCTTCCGAAGACTCGAAATAACGGATACCAAACTCAATCTGGGCCATCAGGTCTTCAAAAGCAAGCTTCATGGCTTCTTCTACTTCGGCTTCGGAGAATCCATCCACCACCCCTAGATCGCCCTTCTCAAAAATTTCGTGACACTTGGCAGCATCAATACCCAAATGAGTTCCCAGCTTGGAAATCACCAAATCCAAGGAACCGCCAGTCATGGCACGCATGGAGTGGAAGGCTCCGTCTTGCACAAAGGCAATACTCATCTTCTTTTCGCCAATGTTCACAATAGCGCAGGTGGTATTCAAATCTTCTTCGCTGGCTGTCGCCATATAGGCATTGAGAAGTCCGAAGATATCCACATCAATTGCGGACAGCTTGAGGCCCTTTACCGTAAAGAACTGGGCCCAAGAATCCAATAGGGCGTTCTTTGCAGCCACCACGTTTACCTTAACCTCGTCATTTTCACGAGATGCCACTTCGTAGTCAATGACGTTATCCTGGTCATCGAAGGGCGGACGGGACTGGGCGGTCTGGAGAATAATGGCTGCCTCATCTCCATTTTTAGGGAGTTTCACGCTCAACCGGTCCACCAGGACGCCACCGGCGCCAGCGCCGCAGTTCACAGAAGCCACCAAGTCCGTAGATTCATCCAGAGGATGACGTAACATAAGCTTGGTCATAGCTTCGCTCAAGAGCTCATAGCCGTCTTTTTCTTTTTTAGCGTTCGAATCTTGGGGTTCGTCACCGCCTTCGCGACGTTGGATTTCACCATTGACAATGGCACCCTCGGGTACCGGTTCAAGGTCGGCATCGACCACCACCTTACCACCGCGGCTATTATGATAGACTTTAACATACTTGATGCTGTAATGCCCAACATCAATGCCTACGGTCACGCGTTCACCGCGAATCTTAGCTAGCAGACTTAAAGCCAAAATAAACTCCAATCGGAAACTATACTACCCTAATTCTACCTTTATAAAAGCCAAATGTCAAGCAAAAAATTCATCTAAGTCATTGAAAATGAACTACTTAGGACTTTTTTAGGCCTCTTCGGGGGCCTTTTTTTGTTTGTGGACCTCGAAAATGTACTGCAGGACCCTCTCCTGGGTCCACCCGAAGGCCCCGAAGAAGGAGGCTGTCAGGAAATAGTAATCCGGAAATTTTGGATTTTTTTGCCCCAAATTGCGCAAAATCTCAATTTCCACATCTTCTTCACCAAAACTGGGCAACTCGAACTTGATTTTCAAGTGCTGCCCCGAAGAGCAGTCCACCGGAAGCCCAAGAAGGATACCGCCCGCAGATAGGTCCAAAAGCACCCCATTGCTGGTAGAACCATCTTCAAAGGTCGCCACCACAGGGAAATCCACCGGTTCGCGAACCCAACGGCGCAATTGCTTCTTTTCGAGGTTTGTCGCATGAGATAGCGTAAGGCGGCCCGAATTGAAGGATTTGACAGCAACCTTGGCCGTGTATACGGCATCTTCTGGCCGGGTCCAGCGCAATCGGACATTCCTGCCCACCAGGGAGCGCCCCGAACCTACGGATTCGTCGTATCCGACCACAAGCCCCAGTTCATCCGTTCCAAGAATCGTCGAATGGAACATTCGGGTTCCACCGTCCAAGAGAACATCTACGCGATTCGTCTCGTTGTACTGTCTTGTAGAGGTTACTGTAGCAAGATGATTCGATGCCGTAAAGTTCAATTTTCTACGGAGCCTCGCAATAACCTCAAGCACCTCTTTTTTGACATTGTCTTCGCCCTTGAAATCGTAGTAGTTGGACACCGCCGATTCAAAGAGGGTTGCCGTATTCAAGATAGCGTCCTTGTTTTCGTACTTCGAAGAACGGACTAGCTTTTCAAGGACCCTGATTTCATCAGGAAGAAGTCCCAACTCTTTAATCTGAGCATCAAAGAGAGGCGTCCCGAACATGACCTCGTGTTCCCTGCGATAGTAACTGCGCTGAATTTCCCACAGGGCCACCAGTGTAAGCACTAGGACCACAATGCCAAAAATCCAGAACAGTTGCAGGGGTTCAATCATTTAGCCTAGACCTCGGTCCAAAGACCGCCCAAATAGGAGCCCTTGATTTTGCCAGAAAGTGTTTGACCCAGAAGCGGGCAATTACGGACCTGACCGGCAAACAAGGACGGAGTAACCACCGTTTCTTCCTTGTCATTGAACAGCACAAGATTCGCCTTGGCACCTAAAGACAAGTCAGATGTTTCGGCATGGGCAATCTTTGCCGGGGCAAAGGACAACAGCTCCAGAGCTCGAGCCTCGCCCAGATTTTCCATCAAGGACTTCCACAAAGCAGGGAGCGCTATTTCCAGGGAGATGGCTCCTGGGACAGCGTCTTCAAAGTTTACTTCTTTATCTTGACGAAGCACCGGATCGTGGTTCACGCTGATGGCGTTCACCGTCCCAGACTTGAGGCCCTGCCACAAAGCCGCCTTGTCGCTTGCCGAGCGGAATGGCATCACCACGTTACAGTGAGAATCCAGATTGAACAAGCAGCTGTCGTCTAGCAACAGGTGATAGATGTCCACATCGCAAGTAACGTCCACACCCTGTTCCCGAGCGTTTTCGATTAGCTTCAAGGTTTCACCACAGCTGACCTGCTTGAAATGCACAGGAACTTTTAAGAACCGAGCCATTTCAAGAATGCGGAAAGCAGCGATGGTTTCTGCCACACGAGGAATCCCCTTCATACCAAGTGTATCGGCGTAATGGCCTTCGTGGACAAGTCCATGATGGCGGAGGGATTCGTCCAAAGGCATAAAGAAGAAACGCTTGCCCGTCATGGAACCGTATTCCATGGCAAGACGCAAGAACCTGGTCCGGGTGGCGTCCTGGTTACCGTCGCCAAAGCCCACGGCCCCCTCTTCGGCAAGCTCGATCATCTCCGTTAGTTCCTTACACTTGTAGCCCACACTGAAGGCGCCCAAGAAGCTGAACGCAAATCCGGCAAAGCTGCTAATCTGCTTGATGGCCGAAAGCTTGCGGGAATCGTCGATGGCATTGTCGGAGCTTTCGTAAAGACCACCGTAGAATCCACCACGACGCATGGCATCTACGCCATCCTTGAAGTCGTAGATGTCGTCACGAAGAGGTTCCTTAAAGTCCAGTCCAAGGCCGAAAAGGGCCGGAAGCGCAAGAGCCCCATCGGCATCAAAGACGGCCGCGTCGGCCAAATCTTCCTTGACCCACTTGCCGTCGGCAAGGTTCATGGTGGTAGGAGATTCAAACTTCCCATTTACAAAAGGGCGAACATTCTTGAGTACAATCTTATTCATGGGCACGGCCTCCGGCCAAAAGGTAAAGTACAGCCATGCGGACGGCAACGCCATTTGTCACCTGGTTCAAGATGACAGAATTTTCACCATCAGCGATTTCGCTATCCAGCTCTACGCCGCGATTGATAGGACCCGGGTGCATAATCAGAACCTTGTCCTTGGCGCATTCCAAAAGTTCGTGGGTGATACCGAAGGTGTTGCGGTATTCACGCATGCTAGGGAGCAGGGCGTCGTCCATGCGTTCCTTTTGCAGGCGAAGCGCGATAATGGCGTCGGCATTCTTTACCGCCTTTTTCACATCGCTTTCCCAGGTGACATTGGACATGAGTTCCGTGTTGCGGGGAACCAGGGTGCTAGGTCCGCAAAGCGTCACATGGGCACCCATGGTGGTCATGCCCCAGAGGTTACTGCGGGCGACCCTGCTGTGGCGGATGTCGCCTACGATGGTCACGTTCTTACCTTCGAGAGTCCCAAGCTTTTCTTCTACGGTAAGCATGTCTAGAAGCGCCTGGGTCGGATGCTCGTGGGCGCCATCTCCGGCATTCACGATGATGGCCTTACTGTTGTCGGCCAAAAACTTCGGAACACCCGTCCCCTTGTGGCGGACCACCACGATATCGATTTTCATGGCCTCGATGTTGCGGAGGGTATCAACCAGAGTTTCTCCTTTCTTGACGCTGGAGTTGCTGCTGGTAAAGTTCACCGTGTCTGCAGAGAGCCGCTTTTCCGCCAGTTCAAAACTGGTGCGGGTGCGGGTACTGTTTTCAAAGAACAGGTTCACCACCGTCATACCCCGAAGGCTCGGCACCTTTTTCACGGGGCGTTCAAGGACTTCTCTAAACTGTTTTGCGTGGTCGAGAATCAGGCGAATATCTTGTTTCGATACGCCGCGCAGTCCAAACAGGTGCTTAATTTCAAGTGCGCTCAAGCTAAGCCTCCACTTCTACGAGATAGACGGAATTTTCATTGTCAATGGGTTCGATGTTCACCCGGACTTCCTGGTTCTGTGCGGTTTCAACGGTGAGTCCCACGCAGTCGGGTGCGATGGGCAGTTCCCTATGGCCCCGATCCACCAGAACGCAGAGCCGAACCACCGATGGGCGTCCAAAGTCCAAAATGGCCTGAAGGGCCGCTCGAACGGAGCGACCTGTGTACAGGACGTCATCTACCAGAATCACCACCTTGCCTTCTACGCTGGCGGGCATCTCGGTAAAACGCATTTCCGTAGAGCCCAGTTTTTTGCGGTAGTGGAAATCATCGCGGTAGAACGTGGCATCCAGGCTGCCGGTCTCGATGGGTTTCCCGAACTTTTCGCTCAAGCGCTTGCTGAGCTTTTGTGCCAGGGGAATCCCGCGGCTTGCCATGCCGAGAACAATCATGTTGTCGGCACTGGGGTGCATCTTTGCAATCTTTGCTGCCATCTCGTCCAAGGCAAATTCCATAGCCTGGGCCGAGAGGAGTTCTTGAAGTCTTTTGCAGTTGTCTTTCATATAGGCATCAGCGCGGTCGCAAGCTCCCTCTGAGGTGTGAGGTCATTCGCTCCGCTCATTTTGAGGTATTTTCACGCTAGAAGTTAGATTTTTTCAAGGACTTTTTTCTTTTGCACTCCATAAAATACACCTTGTTTTTATATATATAAGCAGGACTTTGCGTTACGTCGGAATGCAGCAAAAAATTGCCCATACCTCAAAGCGTAGCGACCTCATACCCCATTCCTAAAGGAGTTCCCATGTTCAACCAGCTCGACAAACCCCAGGCAGGCGAAACTATCGCCATCATGAAAACCAATCACGGCACCATGAAGCTCCGCCTCTTCGAAGAACGGGTGGGCGAATGCGCCACCAACTTCATCGAACTTGCCAAGCAGGGCAAGTACGACGGCGCTCCCTTCCACCGCATCATCAAGAACTTCATGATCCAGGGCGGCGACTTCACCAACAGGAACGGCACCGGCGGACACTCCGCCAAGGGCCCGGGCACCACCATCGGCGACAAGTACGACCCCTGCCTTTCCCACATGCGGGGCGCCCTCAGCTGGGCAAAGACCGCCATGCCCAACTCCATCGGCAGCCAGTTCTTCATCGTTCATGGCGACGACGTACATTTCTTGGACCACGACCAGGTGGGCCCCGGCCCTGCCGACGGCTACTCCGTATTCGGCCAGCTCTACGAGGGCTTCGAGGTCCTGGACGAAATCGCCGGAGTCAAGACGGACCGTAGCGACCGTCCCTTCGACGACGTGATTATCGAAAGCGTGACCATCGAGAAGGCTTAGGAGAGGGAACAGGATCTAGAGACTAGGATCTAGGGGGCGGCTCTGCCGCGATTATCTACTCTAGCCCCTAACCCCTAGCCTCTAGCCCATTAATTGAAAAATTTTCATTTTTTCGAAAATCCCCCCTTGACAGGAGCCAAATAAATTTCTCTATTTGGCTCACCTTTCGGGGTTATAGCTCAGTTGGTAGAGCGCCTGCATGGCATGCAGGAGGTCAGGAGTTCGACTCTCCTTAGCTCCACTCAAAAGACCTGCCTATTTGGCGGGTCTTTTTGTTTTCCCTGTATTGTCCTTACTTGCTGGACTTGTCCTGCTTTGTATCCGTGCTGCCCGCATTCAGCTTGATATCGGGCAGGTCACGCACATAGATGGCAAAGCTCCAACCGGCGGCAGGGCCCGTAGGCGTCCAGGTAAAGTCCAACTGCCAGCAGTGGAGCGTCCGGTTAAAGGTAAACCGGTGGGTCACAAACTTGCCTTCGTTGTAATCGTACTGGGTGCTGTAGCTCATCTCCCAGTTCACCGTGGGCTGGAACGTGGCGGTAATGCTTGTAGAGTGAGAAATCTGGTCCTGGAACAAGTCCTTGGCCACTCGGGTACTGGAGAAGGTGTAACGATAATCGAAACCGAAGGACCACTTGAGCATCTCGTACTTGCCCATCTGGGACGGCAGTCCGCCGTTAAAGTTACCGCTCCAGCGGAAAGCACGGGACAGCTCGTAACCCCAATACGTCAGTTCCGGCACCTGGACCTTGTTGGGGTCATCGCTAAACTTATGGTAGACACTATGACGGGTATTGACCGTAAACATGTAATCGGGCAGTATCTGCAAGCCAAAGCTAGAGGTAATGTCCGAGAAATTCAGGGAGTCTGCTGCAAAGTTGTACGACACATTATGCCGAGTCGTTAGCACACGACGGTTACCGTACTGGTCTTCTACCGCCCCCGAACCATCTTCCCTAGTCGTGTCTGCAGCGCGGCCCACCACCTTCAGATACTTGATATCAAAATCGTTGTTCAAACCGAAGCCCACGGTTTTCTGTTCAATCTGGTAAGGGGTCTGTCCTAACAATGGGTGTGGGGCAAAGGTCTTGACCGTATCTATTTCTGGAGCGTAGGTGTACGAAACGCTTGGCGACAGCACATGCCTAAGCCCCGTAAAGCGGCCAATTTCCGGCACCCAGATTCCATACAGTTTGGTATCCGCCGTAACGCTATAGTTATGGTTGTAAGCCGCTTCGCCATAGGTATCGTGTTCCGGATCCAGGCTCATGTAGCGCTTACGGTAGATCAGGGAATCTTCTGGATTGCGCCAGGAGGTTCCCGTCCAGAAGCCTGTGAAGTCCGCCCGTGGCGTCAGGTTTATTACCCGAAGGACCCGCAAGGAATAGTCCAAAGAATAAGTTCCCGTGTAACCCACATACTTGGCAGTAGTGTCCACCTCGTTGACGGTATCCTGCGCCCGAACGGTATAGAAGTTGAACCTGTTGTTGAAACTGTAGTTGAACTTTTCCAGATAACTTGCGATGGAATGATCGTCGTAGGCTTCTTCATCTTCATCTATGTCAAAATTGAACAGAGGGCCGCTCATGCGGTACTGGATATCGGGGATTTCCCTCTGCATCATGTCCGTCACCAGGTTATGGTCCTGACGGACCTTCACCGTCAGGCTCTTGTTGGTACCGAACTTGCCGGAATAGGTCATCTGGGCATTGGCCTGCTGGTTCAAGATGGTCTCTGCATCCAGGGCGTTGTCCTTACGAACGCTCTGGCTAGAAACGAAAGAGCCCGAGCCGCTCAAGGTATGCTTTCCATCGGGAGTCAAGTTCTGGTTATGAGAAAAACGGATGTCATAGCCACTATTGGCCATATCAAATTCTTCTAGGTAACTTGTGTAAGAAACATTTCCTTCTAGCACATAGCGCAACTTGTACCTAACCTCCCCCGTCAAGGTAGAGCGTTCAAACCGGGCCTCCTCGCCTTCGATAATATCGCCCTTGACCGTAGCATCCCAGTAATCGTTCGGTGCGTAGTAGAAACCTAGATTACTCATGTAATAACCCTGCACCTGGTCACCACCAAACTTGGGCGTCAAGATACCCGACTTACGTCCGCTTTTGAGAGGGGCCACAATCATGGGAAGTACCGCTACCGGCACATCGGCAATGTTCAGAACCACAGGCCTTGCCGTTATGGTCTCCTTAGGTTTTACCACCATTCGCCGACCATAGAAGTAAAAATGCTGGTGGGTGGAATCGTTACAGGTACTAAAATCTCCTCGGGCAATCTGGATTCGCTGGTCCGGCAAACGACGGACCTCCATACCATTCAGCTGTTGGTTATCTTGGTAAGTTGTGGCGTAATAGATTTCACCGATACGGCTTTTCATATTGTACTTGAGCCGCATGCCCGAAAGAGATGGATTCTTGGTTTCCCTAAGAATGGGGTCACCGCTGGCTGCGAGAACGCTATTTTCCTGGTCGAACCAAATGGTGTCGGCATCCAAGGTAGTGGTACGGTACTTTAG
This sequence comes from Fibrobacter sp., assembly GCA_017503015.1. Classification (NCBI taxonomy): domain Bacteria; kingdom Pseudomonadati; phylum Fibrobacterota; class Fibrobacteria; order Fibrobacterales; family Fibrobacteraceae; genus Fibrobacter; species Fibrobacter sp. The sequence goes on from JAFVTX010000030.1 coordinate 109,671, forward strand.
CTGGGCACTATTGTTCAAGTTGAAGGTAGACTTGTCCACGTCATAAACCAGGTCCACTGCACGATACTCGATGGTATCCACTCCAGAAGTATCGTTCATCCAGTTTACTTCGGTGGTATCCTTTTCCTCTTCTTGAACCTGTTCCTCCAACTCAAACCGAGTCATCTCCTGGCCAAGGGCAGGGAGTGACAAGACCGTCACGG